>JAZQOB010000014.1:0-2188 GCA_045627625.1 Treponema sp. | reverse complement strand
GCAGATTTAACTCGGGATGCATTAAAAAATCTTGCAGTAATCTTAGCTAATGATGGTTACGATTTAAACAGTCTTAATACTGCAATCAGCAAGACTAAAAATGCAGATTATGTTGCAGATATTATCAGTGTAATCAGAAGTTGTGCAGTTGGTTCTCCACTTTTGAATCACGATGAAAGAATAAAAAGAGCGTTCCAAAAATTACGGCAGAATCATCAGTTTACACCTGTGGAAGATCTCTGGCTTTTAATGATTGAATCAAACCTGCTTGTTGAAAATACAATCGACGAAACAATCTTTGATGATGTTTATATATTCAAAAGTAAAGGCGGCTTTAAGCGCATAGATAAGGAATTTAACTTCCAATTGAAAGCTTTAATAAATGAATTGAATATTTATTTGTATGAGGATGATATTGCTTGATAGGATGTGTAAATACAATTTATCTAGTAATATAGTTTTTGTAAAAGCAAAATATTGACTTTTTTGCAATCAAAATTAATAATATTAATATGTTACAGATTCAAAGAAGCATAACTGAAACTATAAAAAACAGACTCTGGAAGGGAAAAGTAATTGTAATTTACGGTCCAAGGCAAAGTGGAAAAACGACGCTTATAAAATCACTTATTTCAGAACTTGAGCTGGATCCTGTTTTTTTAAACGGGGATGATGATATTGATGCATCACTTTTTGACACAGTAACCGTAGCCCGCTGGACACAGATTTTAGGGAACAAAAAATCAGTTTTTATAGATGAAGGACAAAAAATCAGCAATCTTGGAAAAGCTGTAAAGCTCCTTGTTGATTCAAGGGATGACATTCAAGTGTTTATAACGGGTTCCAGTTCATTCAAACTTGCTAACGACACAGAAGAAGCTTTAACCGGGAGAAAGTATGAATACAAGCTTTTTCCTCTGGCTTATGAGGAACTTTCAAATCACTATGGTTTCTTGGATGAAATGAAAAATCTTGAAATGCGTCTTATTTATGGTTCATATCCTGAAGTAGTGACGACACAGGAAGATTCAAAAGAAATATTAAAACTTATAAGTGATAGTTATCTTTATAGAGATATTTTGCAGTATGAAAGAATCAGAAAACCTCAGCTTCTGGAGAAACTATTAAAGGCTTTGGCTCTACAGTGTGGAAGCCAGGTTTCAGAAAATGAACTTTCATCTTTGCTTGGTGTTTCAAGAACACTTGTATCATCCTATTTGAAGATTCTGGAACAAGCCTTCATCATTTTTCCGCTTACTTCTTATTCAACAAATCAAAGAAATGAACTGAAAAAATCCTCTAAATATTATTTTTGGGATAATGGGATTAGAAACTCAATTATAAAAGATTTTTCTCCTATTCCAGCAAGAAATGATGTGGGAATTCTTTGGGAAAATTATCTTATCTCTGAACGATTGAAAAAAAATATTTATGCTTCTGCAGACAGTTTTTCTTATTTTTGGCGAACAACTGATCAGATGGAAGTTGATTACATAGAAACTCAAGCGAACAAAATTACAGCCTACGAGTTCAAATGGAATAAAGATAAAAAATCTCGAGTAACAAAGGCTTTTACAAATCGTTACCCGGATGCACAAATAAAAACAATTACACCTGAAAACTACTCAGAGTTTCTTGGAAAAGATACAAAGCAAGGAGAAGCGTAAATGACCACACAAGAAATCGTAGCAAAACTTTGGAATCTCTGTAATGTCCTTCGTGATGATGGAATTACATATCAGAATTATTTGAACGAATTAACATATATTCTTTTCTTAAAAATGTGTTCGGAAATTCCTGGAGCGGAAGATCAGATTCCAGAACAGTACCGATGGGCAAAACTTGTAGCAAAAGACGGAATTGCCCTTAAAGACTTTTACAAGGAACTTCTGGATCATCTTGGAACAAAAACTTCTGGTCGTGTTCTGGAAATTTATGCAGGCAGCCAGACAAGTATTGATGAACCAAAAAATCTTGAAAAAATCATAAAGTCAATTGATGCATTAGATTGGTTCAGTGCAAAAGATGAAGGACTTGGTGACCTTTACGAAGGTTTGCTTGAAAAAAATGCCACAGAAAAAAAGAGTGGTGCAGGTCAATATTTTACTCCTCGTGTTTTAATTGATGTAATGACAGAACTTACAAAACCACAGATTGGCGAAAAATGCAATGACCCTGCATGTGGTAC
>JAZQOB010000013.1:0-35164 GCA_045627625.1 Treponema sp. | reverse complement strand
TGTCCTGCAGAGGCTAAAGATACAAGAAGCGATGTTCAGTATGGAACTGTAACTCATGTTACTTATTACTCAAATACCTGTAAAACTGAACGACCTTTTAATATTCTTTTACCTGCATCATATGATGGTGAGAAAAAATTTCCTGTAATCTATTTTCAGCACGGAATCTTTGGTGATGAAAACTGCATGATTCATGACGGAAACAATAAATTCAAGGAAATTACAGCAAATCTTGCGGCCGACGGTTTTGCAAAAGAAGTAATTATGGTATTTGGCCATATGTATGCTTCCGATGATCCAAGCTTAAAACCAGGTTTTTCTTCAAAAGAAACTGCACCTTACGATAACTTTATCAATGAACTTGTGAATGATTTGATGCCTTATGTAGAAAGCCACTACTCTGTTCTTACTGGTCGCGAAAACACCGCAATTTGTGGTTTCTCTATGGGTGGCCGAGAATCTTTATATATTGGTTTACAGCGTTCAGATTTATTTGGGTATATCGGTGCAATTGCTCCAGCACCAGGACTTGTTCCTGCTCAGGATTGGGCAATGAAACACGATGGAATGTATCCTTCTGAAGCAGATATGAAATTTGCAGAAGGAAATCCTCTTCCAGAATTGCTTTTAGTATGTTGCGGAACAAATGACGGTACAGTAGGACAGTTCCCAAAATCATACCACAGAATTCTTGAAGCAAATAATATTAATCACATCTGGTTTGAAGTAATGGGCGCAGATCATAATTCTGATGCAATCCGAAGCGGATTCTTCCAGTTTATGGCACAAGTTTTTAATAAATAAAAAATAGAGAGGAAATAATGAAAAAACAGGTTTTTAATCCTTACATGCCATCCTGGGAATATGTTCCTGATGGTGAACCACATGTTTTTGGTGACAGAGTTTATGTTTTCGGTTCTCATGATTTGTTCAACGGAGCTGTTTTCTGTCTTGGCGATTATATCTGTTATTCAGCTCCTGTAACTGACTTAAGTGACTGGAGATACGAAGGAGTTATTTACAAAAAGAATCAGGATCCTGCCCAGGATGGTCGAATGGTTCTGTATGCTCCAGATGTTGTTGTTGGTCCTGATGGTCGTTATTACCTCTATTATGTATTAGACAAAGTAAGTATTGTTTCTGTTGCAGTTTGTGATACTCCGGCAGGAAAATATGAATTTTACGGTTATGTTCACTATAAAGATGGAACTCGCCTTGGAGAAAAAGAAGGTGACATGCCTCAGTTTGATCCGGCAGTTCTTCGAGAAGGTGACAGAACCTATTTATACACAGGTTTCTGTGGAAATCATATGAAAGACCGTTTAGGTGCAATGGCAACTGTTCTTGGTCCTGACATGCTCACTATCGAAGAAAACTACAATGTAATTGTTCCTGGTGACTGCTACGGAAAAGGAACTGAATGGGAAGGTCATGAATTCTTTGAAGCCCCTTCCATCCGTAAAGTTGGAGACACCTATTATTTCGTTTATTCTTCAGCAGTAATGCATGAACTTTGTTATGCCACAAGTAAAAATCCTACAAAAGACTTTAAATATGGTGGTGTAATTGTAAGCAATACTGATATTGGAATTGATTCTTATAAGCCATCAAATATGGCTGCCGCTTATGGTGCCAACAACCACGGCGGATTTGAACTGATTAACGGCGAATACTACATTTTCTACCATCGTCATACAAATGGCTGCTGGTACTGTCGTCAGGGTTGTGCCGAAAAAATCAAAATCCTTCCAGATGGAAAAATTCCTCAGGTTGAAATTACTTCCTGCGGCTTGAACGGTGGCCCTCTTAAAGGAAAAGGTGAATACGCAGCCTATATTGCATGTAATATGTTTAATACTGATCACCCTCATACTTATGTAAATGAAGACATTGGTGCTCCAAAAATTCAGCAGGATGGTGTTGATGGTGATGAAGAATTAGGCTATATCGTAAATATTAATCCTAACACAACAATAGGATTTAAATATTTTGAATTTAAGAATCTTAAAAAGATTTCTTTGGTAACTCGTGGTTATTTCTACGGTTACTATGAAATAAAAACAAAATGGGATGGACCTGTATTAGCAGAACTCCATGCTCCATTAAGTAACTTCTGGGAAGAATATTCAACAGAAATTTCTATTCCAGATGGTGTTCATGCTCTCTATCTTACATTTAAAGGTGGCGGAACTGGACAGATTAAATCCATTAAATTTGACTAAGCCTTCCTCTCTTTTAGTTTAATTTAAGCACACACTTTAAGCTGCAGCATCTTAGTTTGAAACAAAGGCTGCAGCTTTTTTTATATAGGAATCTCTTAATCCATTCAATTCCTAAAGTTCTTTTATCATGAGGTAATTATCTTTAAAAGAACCATCTTTAAGATGGAGCGCTTTTGGGTGGACACAAACTTTCTTAAACCCGAATTTTTCATAAAGGGCAATGGCTCGTTCATTTCCCTCTGCTACTTCAAGTTCAATCTGAAGAATTCCGCCGTATCTTTTAGCTGTTTCAATAAGAACTTCAAACATTTTGGAACCAATGCCCAAACCCCAGAATTCTTTTAACAAACAGATTGCAACTCCTGCTCTATGACGGAGTTTAATTTTTCTGTTAAAACTTATCTGACAATTACCGGCAATTTTCCCATCAATTTCACAGACAAGAACTGCTTCGCTTGTAGATTCATTTGCATTTTTAATAAGGATTTTTTCGCTTTTAGCTGTATAAGATTTGCATTCTTCTGGATAGCGGATAATGTATTCAGTTTCACCAGCAGAAATTAACAGATAGTCCAGAAGTCCTTTTACATCCGAAGTTTTTGGGCTACGGATAACGGCTTTTCTTCCATCTTTTAATATAAATTCTACTGGTTCAATGGTCATAAACTACCTCTTGAATACATTATCGACCAGTTTTTACAAGAATTTGATAATTTCTTTATAACGAGGAGCATTTACTCCAAAGCTCATGCCTTTATATGTCCATGCAGCACGACCAATGTTGTATTTATTAAGAACTTCAGAAATATCTTTATACCAGAGAGTAATTTCTTCGGAATCAGAATTATCAATTACTCCGTATTCACCACAGTAAAGAATTACATTTCGTTCTTCTGCAGTTTTAATGGCATCTTCAAAAATTGCTTCAAAATATGAAGGATCTGGAACTTTATCACCAAAGGCTTCGAATCCCTGCATATAAGGAAGTTTTGCTTTAGT
This sequence comes from Treponema sp., assembly GCA_045627625.1. Classification (GTDB taxonomy): domain Bacteria; phylum Spirochaetota; class Spirochaetia; order Treponematales; family Treponemataceae; genus Treponema_D. Next base: position 31,943 of record JAZQOB010000013.1, on the reverse strand, counting down.
ATTTTCTGTATAAACAGTGAAAGGTTCTTTATACTTCATTTTGAAATCACCGTTCATATCTTTTCCAAGCCATCTTGCACCCTGATGAGTAAAAATCAAAGGTTCATAACAATGGAAATTATAAACAATGTTTTCATCATAAGGATAATCCATATCTTTTACGGCTTTTACAGAATTGTTCCAGTAGCTGCCAATAAGAATTTTGATAGTTGGAGCAATTTTTCTGATTCTTTCAACACATTTTTTTGCAATTGCATTCCATTTTGGAGAGAAAGATGGATCTGTAACTTCGTTTAAAAGTTCAAAACACATCATATTTTCGTATTTAGAATATCTTCTGGAGAATTCTTCCCAAAGACTGTAGAATTTTTCCTGATAAACAGGGTCATCAAAGAATCCGATTTCGTTTTCTTTTGCATCAAAAGAGAAACCTGCTGTTTTGTGCAAATCCAAAATCATATTCAAATTATATTTTTTACACCAGGAAATACAGTTGTCTACATATTCAAATCCTGCAGTTAAAAAACTACCGTCTTCTGCCTGGAAGAGATTGTAATCAACTGGAAGTCTTACATGATCAAGTTTCCATTCACTGATAATTTTAATATCGTTTTCAAGAATAAATGAATCACAATGTTCTTTCTTATAATTACACTGCGACAACCATCCACCAAGGTTTACCCCGTGCATATATCCTGTAAATTCTTTCATAAGTTCCTCACTAATTCCTTATACTAGAGAAAATCAAATTATTGTTATTGTACACTTCTCTATTATTTAATGACATTTATATAAAAATTCATTACAATTAAAAATTATTCGAGGACAAATATGATTACAATTTTACCACAGACAGACAAAGAACCTTTAAACACTATCGGCTATTGTGCCGGAGTTTGCTGGAATTCTCCTGTAGATGATAAAGAAAAGAATATTAAAAGAGCAAAATCTTGTATCCAGAGCGGTCACACAAGAACTGCCGAATATCCAGATGTTTTCTGTGTAGTTCAGGGATATTCTGCCAGATGTATTCGTGAATTGTATACTCATATTATTGGAACAACTCGCCTCCAGAGTTCAACTCGTTATGTAGATGCCAAAACTATGGATGTAGATAAAGAATTCTACTATCCATTCAAGGACGAAGCTGCTGATGTTTATAAAGCAGGTCTTACAAACATTATGAGCACCTACGAAAAACTTGAAGAATTAGGCTACCCAAAAGAAGATGCTGCCAATATCCTTCCACTTGGAATGGAAACTAAAATTGTATGGAAAATCAACTTAAGAGCTCTCATGCATTTTATGAATATGCGTCTTTGTTCAAGAGCCTACAAAGAAATCCGCCAGCTTTCAAATGAATTAAAAGCAGAACTTAGAAAACTTTCACCAGAATGGGAATGGATTTGCGATACACTGCTCCTTCCAAAATGCGAAGCAGTTGGTTATTGTGATGAAGCTAAATCTTGTGGAAGAAAAATCACTAAAGAAGACATGCTTAAAGCTGTTGAAGAATGGCAGAAAAAATAAATTCCGCCACACTTCAATCAAACTTTTCTACTAAATCATTCCTTTTTCGTTATAATCCTTAAGCATTTTTTCGGTATCTTCGAGAGGAATTGGTTTAGAGAATAAATATCCCTGGATAAAATCACAATTATTTGCCTTTAAGAAGTCTAACTGTCTATTTTCTTCGACACCTTCAGCAATAACTTCCATTTTTTTGTAATGAGAAAGCTCAATAATGTGCTTAATTAATTCATCACCATCTTCTGTTCCAATGTAATCGATAAGACTTTTATCCATTTTGATTACACTGAATGGAAGAATGTTCAAACTTACAAGCGAAGAAGCTCCTGTACCAAAATCATCCATTTCGATATCAAAGCCATCATCAGTTAAAATCTTTGTAAGTGAAACAAGTCTATCAGTACTGTAGTCAGCAGATTCTGTAATTTCCAGAGAAACACTATTAATTGGAATACCGTATTTCTTAATAATCTGACCGTAAGATCGGATTACTTCATAATCATTCATTGTGTATCTTGAAATGTTTACAGAAATTGGAACAATTTTAAGTCCTTCTGACATCCATTTCTTAATAAACTGGCATACTTTTTCGAAAACATAGACATCCAGATGATGAATCAATCCGTCATTTTCAAAAACCGGAATAAAGTCTCCTGGAGAATAGAACTGTCCGTTTCCTTTATCCCAGCGAACTAAAGCTTCAAACCCAATTAAATAGCCATTTTTAGCATTTACCTGTGGCTGGAAAAATACCTTAAACTGTTCTTTTTTAATTGCATCAAAGAACAAAGATTCCATCAGTTGAACTTTGGCATGTTTGTTTTCCAATTCACCAGTAAAGTCTACAGCCATCATATCATAGTTATTAATAATCGATTTTACCGCTATTAAAGCTCTATCCGCAATCTGATTTACAGGAAGATTTTTATCAATTCGAGTATACAAACCATACTTAAGTTTAAGGTTTTTTACAGGTGAATTAGCAATAATTTTGCTATGATGCTGTTCAAAGAAAGCTCTATCCAAAGTTTCTTCTTCGGCAAGCAGGAAGATGAACTGGTCACCACCATAACGACCACAGATTTCATGATTGTAACTGTCATTCTTAAAGATATTAGCAAGATAACACAATACTTCGTCACCCTTGTCAGTGCCTTCAGAAGAGTTAATCATGTTGAAGTGAACTATATCTGTAAGAATTACATTAAAGTTTCGCTCAGGATTATTTTTAAGGATTTTCTTAACACGACGATAGAAAGCAGAACGAGTATAAACTCCTGTTAATGGATCATGTTCATAAATATAGCTGCGCTTTGCTTCATCAATAATTCTAAGACCAACAAGAACTATAAGAGCCATACCTACTAAAAATACAAGAATAATAGTATTAATTGTGGAAGAATAATCCTGCCAGCCAGTAACTGGTTCAACATAAACTGTCCATTTTGAACCAGGAACATCAATCTTTACCGAAACCTTTCGTTCAATATCTTGATCTGTATTTGCTAGAATAAAACCATGTTCATTTGTTATCAGAAGAAGATCTTCAGAAGAAACAATTCCGAACTTAAACTTCATGTTTGAATCTGAATACTCTTTGGCAGGATTTCGAACATTATCCCTTTTGATTCTTGCTAAAAGAGTTTCACTGAAATCTTTCCAGTCTACAATTGTTGAAGTATAACCCAGAAAATCATTTTCAACATAAATAGGATCTGTAAAAATTAAACCCACATTTCCTTCAAGTACAACATGCGGACCTGCTACAGTTGAGATTCGAAGATTTTTTGCCTTATTAGCAAATTTGTACTCTCCTACTACAGAACCAATAGTAAGCTGTTCCGAAGATTCTGGATAAGCATATTTAATAATACCATCTGGAGCAATATAAATTGCACCTACAGATTTATTATCCTGCTGATAACGTTTACAAAGGGAATAAAATTCATCATGGAAATTTTCATCATTTCCATATTCAAGATAAATGTTTTTAACAACCTGAGACAGACTGATATTTGGAACAAGATTAAAAGAAATGATAGAAGAGATATTCTGCCCAAAATCTTCTGCTTCTTCTCTGATTTTACCTGATGCCTTTAAAATACTAAGATGCACAAAGAAAATCTGAAGTTCAATGATAACAATAACCAGGAGAAGAAAAATAAGTTTTTGCCCGATAGAAAAGTCTTTAAAAGATAGTTTTACTTTGGCTTTCTTTTTCATAAACCTCAATTATAGAAATATCTATAATCATTTCTATTATACGGGATTTTTGCTAAAAGTAAAATTTTTATTGCTGTTTTGGTGAAAACATTTTTTTCCAGTAAAGAACAAGCATTCCAAGTTGCTTATAATAACATTTAGTTTAATTTCATACAATATTTTGCAGTTTTTTAGAAATAACTTGAAGTCCGTTGAAAAATTATTTATTTACAAGTAACATTTCTTATTTTATAATTGTTCATACTATAGAAAAAAATATTAAAAAACTAAGGAGAAGTGATTATGAAACTAAAAAAGTTTCCCTTATTTTTAATTGCTGGGTTGATGTTTCTTTCAACAACCCTTACAAGCTGTGGATCATCAAAAGTTGATGGCTACCTCAAAAATGGTGATTATGTTAGTGCCATCGAAACTCTTGCAGAAAAACTGACAAAAAAACCAGAAAACAAAGACAATGCAGAAATGTTTGCAAGCATCTATCCTTCTGCATTGGATCAGCGTATTCCAGATCAGACTGTTGGACAGGTAATTGATACTTACCTCGCACCATATGGTTCATCTGAATTAGCTGCCCTCAAGAAAATCGCTTCAGAAAATAACGGTCTTCAGCTCTCTCAGCACGAAGCTGTAAGCGTAATTTCCCGCAGAAGTGAACAGATTATTAAAAATCTTGGTGAAATCGTACGCATTCAGAATGCTGTTGCTCCAATGCCTTCAACAATCGGAAACGAAAAGAAAGGCAATGTTTATCATGTAAAAAAATATACAGATAACTTCAGCGGACAGTACAGAGATAACTGTTATACATATGCAATGTTCCTTTACAACATGGGTGAAGCTTTGTACCCAGGAAAGAGCATTACAGAAAAGAAAGAAATCCTTTCTTACTACAAAAAATCAGATACACTTTATGCTGGCGTAGGAAATATTAAAAACCACGGTGCCGAAATTTGTTACCTCATTGCTAATGATTACGAAGATTTAGGTGCAATCGACAGCAAAAAAGAAGCTATCGTATGGTATAAAGAAGCTCTTGTATGGAATGCAAGCTACAAAGATGCACAGACTCGTGTTTATCGTTTGAACTACGAAATTGCAATGGATCTTAAGAGAACTGCAAAAACTATTCCAGAAATGGAAGTTGTTCTTTCATACATCGATCAGGCTGGAAACTACAACAATGCCTACGAACAGAAAAAATCAATTACATATGAATTGGCATACATGTATAAAGACAATATGACAATGGACAGCTACAAAAAAGCAGGTGAACTCTTTACTTCATTAGGTAACTATGAAAACTCTGCAAACGAAGCTGCTCTTTACAAATATGTAACAAAACTTAATTCTTTGAACAAAACTGACAGATCAGGAAATATTACTTTGAGTCTCTCAGATTCTTCAAATACAATTTCACGCAGACTCGAAGACAGCTCAGATCAGTACACATATCTTGATGCAACTGTAACAGGAAGCACATTCGATATTTATGTAAACGACAAAGATAAGCCAGTTTCTCCTGGTGCAATGTTCGAAGGTAACACAATTATAAACAACAAATACGAACTTTACACAGACGGAACTCGTGCTCCACTCTACTTCTATCTTACATCTGCAAAAGGTGTTGATCTTGGAAGTGGAACTCTTACAGCTCCTGGAACAAGAAACTCTACATCTGAAATCCAGAACTTTGCTTACTCTTACAGAACAAAACTCTCAACTCCAGATGTAACTTATGAATTTACACCAATTTACAACAAAGACGATCTTCTTATCACTTTAGGAAATGGTTATAACAAGAATAAAATGTCATTCTCTTCCGCATTGTTCAACAAAAATGTTGTTCTTGTAAAAGTATCTCAGATTTATTACAAGGCTGACATTGGAACACCAGAAATGCCATATCTTTTCTTTGATGAAAACTATACAGTTCCAAAAGCTGATTACCTCAGATCAATCACTCCATATTATGTAAGTTCTGTAAATTATGGACGCCAGGCATACTTCCTTATTTCTTCTAACCTTTCACAGGATAGTATCATTAAGGATTTCAAGGCATTCCGTCCAAAAGATTCAAAGAACAGCGGTTCTTCTGGAAGATCTGTAAGTTCAGGAATCGTTTCAAGCTGGAAAAACAATAAAACAACAATCCAGGCTTACTCAATTGCAGAAAAAACATATTCAATTTCAACTGTTGAAGATATCTTTACATGGCTCAAAACAAGCATTGATCCAGATGAAGCAGAACCAATTTCATTCACAATGAAGACTCTTTCAGGCAACGAAAAAGCGTGTGTTTCTGAATCAGAAAAGATTAAAGTTTTGAACCCATACTATGTTGAACCAAGCAAAGACGAAGGAACAACAATTAATACTGCTACACCAACAGGAACAAGTGTTACTCGTCCAACAACTGCTACTACAACTAGACCAACAAGTACAACTGTAACAAGACCTACTACTACAAGATCTTCAGGTACAACTTCAGACCCTGGATACGAAGTACAGGAAAATGTTTCTATAACAACAGCAACAACAGACTTCGAAAACAGCTTCTGTATTTATGGAAGCAATGGAGTTGCTTATTACCCAGTAAGTCATGTAGGTGATGTATTTACTTTCAAGATTCCTGCTAATACTCTTGATCAGGTAAGATTTGCAAATGATATGTCTGCAAAGCGTCACTATATGATTTTCTACAAAGGTTTGTTAAGCAATAAAGACACTCCAATCTCAGTTTCAAAATATGTTGGAACTGCTCAACAGATTAAAGTTACTGATTTGGATAAAAATACAGGATATTTATTCTCTGTAATTATCCAGAAACAGTAGTTTTAATACATCCAAAACCCAGGCGCCATGTCGAACGTGTTTTCACATGGCGCCATTCTTTTAAACAAATATGAATACCACAACTAATTCCAACCGCTGTGTAATAGTAAGTGCAGCAGATATTACAAATTATTCAAGAATAAAAAGTTTTCTTTCATCCGACGATTTCTTTATTTATTGCGATGCAGGTCTTAAACATCAGAAGGAACTTGGTTTTGAACCAGACTTAATAATTGGGGATTTTGATTCTTTTGATAAACCTGACACCACTACTCCAGTCATTCAGTTGCCTTGTAAAAAAGACGATACCGATACTTTTTATGCTGTAAAAGAAGCAATAAAACAGGGGTTTACTGATTTTATTTTGTTAGGTTCCATTGGAAATCGTTTAGATCATTCTCTCTGTAATATTTCGGCATTGCTTTATTTGTACAAAAAAGGTTTAAATGCCTGCATCATCGACGATTACAGTCATATGCAGATTGCAGGAAAAAATACATTATATATAGAAGAAACTTATTCATTTTTCTCATTAATGAACATAAATGGAACTGCAAAAGGCGTTTCAATTAAAAATGCTCATTATCCACTAAAAAATGCAACCATAAAAGCTGATTATCAATATGCAATAAGCAATCAGGTAAACAAAGAAACCAGAGCAGAAGTCACTGTAAAAAAAGGAGAACTTCTTTTAATTAAAGTATGGTAACTATTTAATTTGACTTGCCATACCTTGTTAAAAACGATAAAATTATATTTATTAGTGGCAAAGAGGTCACAGATTAAACTTTATGCAAAATGCATGAGGCGCTGTCTGTGACCTCTTTTTTTTATTTAACAAGATTTTCAAGAGGTCATTTTATGTCAAAATTTATTTTTGTTACTGGTGGTGTTGTTTCGGGACTTGGTAAAGGAATTACAGCAGCAAGTTTGGGTCGTCTGCTTAAATGCCGAGGCTTAAAGATTGCTTCACAAAAGCTTGATCCATACATGAATGTTGACCCGGGAACAATGAGGCCTCTCCAGCATGGTGAAGTCTTTGTAACTGAAGATGGTGCCGAAACTGACCTGGACCTTGGCCACTACGAACGATTTATTGACGAAAATCTTACAAAATATTCAAATCTTACCAGCGGTAGAGTTTACTGGAATGTTTTGAATAAAGAACGACAGGGAGATTATCTTGGACAGACTGTTCAGATTATTCCTCATGTAACTAACGAAATTAAAGATTTTATTCTTAAGAATGCAGAAACTTCAGGGGCAGATGTAAGTATCGTAGAAATTGGTGGTACAATCGGTGATATCGAAAGTCAGCCATTTTTGGAAGCAATTCGTCAGCTGGCACTGGAAGTTGGAAGAAGAAACTGTCTTTTTATCCATGTTTGTCTTGTTCCATATATCAGCGGTTCTGATGAATTTAAATCAAAACCAACTCAGCACTCTGTAAAAGAAATCATGGCAGTTGGTATTCATCCAGATATTATTGTAACTCGTTCAGATGAACCTGTTCCTGCCGAAATCCGTCAGAAAATCTCTCTTTTCTGTAATGTCAGTTCAGATTGCGTAATCGATAACGAAACTTTGGACAGCCTTTACGAAGTTCCACTTATGCTCCACCGTCAGAAAATGGATGAAGTTGTTTGCCGCGAACTTGGAATTGATGCTCCAAAAATCAATCTTACTGAATGGGAAAAGATGGTAAAAAGCATTCATGCCCGTCAGGGAGAAATTCAGATTGCCTTGGTTGGAAAATATGTAAAACTCCACGACTCTTATTTGAGTATTGTTGAAAGTTTGAACCATGCCAGCTTTGTAGTTGGAAAAAAAGTTGTAATTAAATGGGTAGACAGTGATTCTGTAACTGATCAGACTGCCGAAGAAGTATTTAAAGACTGCCAGGGAATCATTCTTCCAGGTGGATTTGGACACAGAGGTATTGAAGGAATGATTTGTTCCTGTCGTTATGCCAGAACTCATAAGATTCCTTATTTTGGAATTTGTCTTGGTATGCAGATTGCTGTTATTGAGTTTGCCCGTTCAGTTTTAGGCTATGCGGATGCAAATAGCCGCGAATTTGATGAACTTGGACAGCATATTGTAATTGACTTGATGAAAGATCAGGAAGGAGTAATTAAAGGAGGTTCCATGAGACTTGGAAAATATCCTTGTAAAGTTGCTCCAAATACTATTCTTCACGATGCCTATAAAGCAGATTTAATTGAAGAACGTCACAGACATCGATATGAATTCAGCAACGATTTTAGAGATGAAATGATTTCTAAAGGGCTTGTACTCAGCGGAACAAGTCCAGATGGAGAACTGGTAGAAGCAGTTGAAGTTTCTAGAAAAGAACATCCTTTCTTTATTGGTGTTCAGTTCCATCCTGAATTTAAATCCCGTCCAAACAATGCTGGAAAGCTTTTTGTTGATTTTGTTAAGGCTTGTCAGTAATATAGAGAAAAGAGGAAAATAATGTATACACAAAAAGAAGTTTTAGATTTTGTGAAAGAAGAAGATGTAAAATTCATCCGTCTTGCTTTCTTTGATATTGCTGGTAAACAGAAAAACATTTCAATTATGGCTGCTCAGCTTGAAAAAGCATTTAATAATGGAATTAGTTTTGATGCTTCTGCAATTGAAGGTTTTGAATCTCCTAATAAATCTGATTTATTTCTGCAGCCAGATTCTTCCACTTTATCTGTACTACCATGGAGACCAAATACTGGAAAAGTAGTTCGAATGTTCTGTAATATCTTTAATCCAGATGGAACTCCATATAAAAATGACTGCCGCTATCTTCTTAAACAGGCTATTGATAAAGCACGAAAGGAACAGAATTTAAATTTCTTTATTGGTTCCGAAGTTGAATTCTACCTTTTTAAGGCAAACGAAGATGGAAATCCTACAAATATTCCTTTTGACAATGCAGGTTATATGGATATCGCTCCTTTAGACAAAGGAGAAAATATTCGCCGCGAAATTTGTTTTACATTGGAACAGATGGGCATTTATCCAGAAGCTTCTCATCACGAAGAAGGTCCTGGACAGAATGAAATTGACTTCCGTTATTCTTCTCCTCTTACAGCCGCAGACAATGTTTCAACTTTCAAAATGATTGTTAGAACAAGAGCGGCAACTAATGGCTTGTATGCAGATTTTTCTCCTAAACCAATTTCTTATGCCGCAGGAAGTGGAATGCACATCAATATTTCCTGTTCCGATGCTGAAAAAATGAATTATGCTCTTGCAGGAATTTTAGCTCATATTAAAGAAATGACCTATTATCTTAATCCTACAGAAAATTCTTATGATCGACTTGGAAATTGTAAAGCACCAAAATATATCACCTGGGGTTATGAAAACCGTTCAACTTTAGTTCGTGTTCCTGCAACTAAAGAAACACAGCGAATTGAATTAAGAAGCCCTGATCCAGAATGTAATCCATATATTGCCTATGCATTGATCATACACGCAGCTTTAGATGGTATCGCTAAGAAAATGGAACTTCCAGCACCTGTTGATGCCAACCTTTTTGCAAGTAATTCTATGAATTATGAAGTATTGCCTGCAAATCTTGATGAAGCAAAAGAAATAGCACAGAAGAGTCAGTTTATCAAAGAAATTTTCAACTAGTGTAAAAAAGCAAAGGGTTATATACAAATGAATTTGGATACACATAGTGTATTAGTTGTGACAAAGGACAATAAAGTTTCTACTCTCATAAATGCAATGCTAATGCCACCATTATTTGAAACTCAAATTGTTTCAAGTTTTGTTGAAGCAAGACGCAAATGTGCAGAAAGAACTTTTAACATTGTAATAGTCGATTTTGCCGATGGAGAAGGAACCGATTTTGCCACAGATATTTCAGATTCTTCCAGTACAATTCTTTTACTCTGCCCTAACCAGCATTATGAACAGGTAAGCTACAAAGTTGAATCTTTCGGAATACTTACTGTTCCAACTCCATTTGACCAGTTCTTCTTTTATAACATGATTAAGGTTGCAATTGCAGTTCAATACAAAGTAACCGTTTTAACAAGTCAGACAACAAAATTAAAAGAAAAAATGGAAGAAATCAGAACAATTAACCGGGCTAAAATGCTTTTAATGCAGAATTTAAGAATGACAGAACAGGAAGCTCATCGCTATATAGAAAAAGAAGCCATGGACCGCTGTGTAAAGAAACTTGCCCTTGCACAACAGATCATCATGACTTATCAATAATAATTTTTGGATTTTAGAATTAATTATCGTCCTGCAACAGGATATTCACCGCAGAAACAACCTTTACAGAAAGTATCTCTTCCAAATGCCTTAATCATTCCTTCAAGACTAATAAAAGCCAGAGAATCAGCACCAATTTCTTTGCAGATTTCATCAACATCGTGAATAGAAGAAATCAACTCGTTTTTACTTGGTGTATCGATTCCAAGATAACATGGAAATTTAACAGGTGCCGATGAAACTCTAAAATGAACTTCCTTAGCCCCTGCCCTGCGAAGAATTGAAACCAAACGGCGGCTGGTAGTACCACGAACAATAGAGTCATCAATTACAATAACTCTTTTTCCTTCCAGATCGCTGCGGATAGCATTCAATTTTACATAAACCATATTTTCTCGTTCTTTTTGAGTCGGAGCAATAAAGGTTCGTCCAATATATTTATTCTTTATGATACCTGTGACATATGGAATACCAGATTCCATAGAGTAGCCTTGTGCGGCACCAATACCGCTGTCTGGAACACCAATAACAACATCAGCATCTACAGAAGATTCCTGGGCGAGGATCTTACCCAGCTGATAGCGTGCTTCCTGCACTGGAATACCATCAATAATCGAATCTGGACGGGCAAAATACACATATTCAAAAATACATGTCTGCTTTTTAGTCTTTTCTTCAAGATTGATTGATTTAATTCCTTCTGCATTGATGATTATAATTTCACCAGCCTGAATATCCCTTACAAATTCCCCGTTAACCGAGTCAATTGCACAGGATTCGGAAGCTAAAATATAGCCTTCTTTTCCTTCAGAATCAGTGATTTTACCAAGACACAGCGGACGAATTCCATTAGGGTCACGCACCCCAATGAGAGTGTCTTCGGTCATAATACATAATGCATAAGATCCTTTAATAAGCTGGACAGTATTAACAACGGCACTCTCCAGCCCTTTTTTATAAGATCGGGCAATCAGCTTTAGAATTACTTCTGTATCAGATGTTGATGTAAAGGTAGAACCAGAATCTTCAAGCATTTCTCTCAAAGGTTCATAGTTTACCAGCTGACCATTATGAGCCAGGGCAATATTCCCAAGCTTAAAAGTATTCAAAAATGGCTGGGCGTTGTTAATGGTTCTTCCACCCGCAGTTGCATATCGAACATGTCCAACAGAATTTCTTCCCTGGAGTTCTTCGAAATGCTCTGGTTTGAAAATATCAGAAACTAAACCCAATTCCTTGTGAAGATGAATTTCTTTACCGTCAGAAACCGCAATACCTGCACTTTCCTGACCTCGATGCTGCAATGCTTCCAATGCAAAATAGGTTAATCCTGCTGCATTTTCAGCATTATAAATTCCTACAACACCACATTCATCATGAAATCCCATTTTCTATTTCCCCATTAAAAACTGATCAATTTCCTGTGCACATTCACGACCTTCTGCAATAGCCCATACAACAAGAGACTGACCACGATGCATATCACCAGCAGTAAAAATCTTTTCTACAGAAGTTTTATAACCTGTTTCTGAACTGAAACTAGCAGCGCTTGAAGAAACAACAGTTCCTCTTGGACCAAGTTCTGTTCCAAAAGCATCTGCAGTATATTCTTCACAGCCAACAAAACCTGCAGCAACAAGGAGTAAATCACATGGCAAATCTTTTTCTGTGCCTTTTCGTTCAACAAGCTGGCGTTTTCCATCAATCATCTGGAATTCAACTTCTACAGTTTTTACACCAGTAATTTTTCCGTCTTTAGAATAAACTTCTTTTACAGTAGTTTCGTAAACTCTAGGATCATGACCAAAAACTGCAATGGATTCTTCTGCACCATAATCAGTTTTTAATACTTTTGGCCACTGTGGCCATGGATTGTTTGCAGCTCGTTCTACAGGAGGACAAGGCATCATTTCAATCTGAGTAACAGATGCTGCTCCAAGACGAATAGAAGTACCACAACAGTCGTTTCCAGTATCACCACCACCAACGATAATTACATGCTTTCCTTCAACTTCGATTCCAGTTTTCTGAATAAGCATCTGTGCAATCTGCTGGTTAGCAGGAGCAATATTCAAGCCTTCAAGAGCCTGACTTGTAGAAACAACACATTTTGTAACTTCCTTAAGGAAATCAACTGCGAACATCATTCCAGATTTTGTTCCATCTGGATTTAATTTATCAATTCCTGTTGAATTTAATGCTCTAGCCTTTTTTGCACCACAACAAAGAGCAATTGCATCAAAATTCTGCATAATATAATCGCTGGAAACTGTTTTACCAACATCGGCATTAAAGATGAATTCAACACCTTCTGCCTTCATAAGTTCAATTCGGCGGTCTACATACTTTTTATCCAGTTTCATATTTGGAATACCGTACATCAAAAGACCACCAGCTTTGTCTTCTCTTTCGTAAACTGTTACTGAATGACCACGACGGTTCAACCAGTCAGCAGCAGCAAGACCTGCAGGACCTGCACCAATTACGGCAATTTTTTTACCGCTTCTTGTTGGAGGAACTTCAGGCTTCATATAACCAGAAGCAAATGCTTTTTCGATGATATAAAGTTCATTATCGTGAATTGTAACTGCACCATCTCCACAAACTGGATTACCACAGTTACAGGCTTTTTCACAAAGAGCTGGACATACACGACCAGTAAATTCTGGGAAGCTTGAAGTCTTTAAAAGTCTCCAGGCTGCCATATCATACTGACCTTTATACAAAGCATCGTTCCATTCAGGAATATAGTTGTGCAAAGGACAACCGGTAACCATTCCTGCAAGTTTAATAGCAGACTGACACATTGGAACACCACAGTTCATACATCTGGCAGCCTGTTCACGACGCTTTGCATCGTCCAAATATGGATGAAATTCTTTAAAATCTTTGATTCGTTTTAATGGCTCAAAGTTTCCGTTTTCTGTTCTTGTATATTCTAAAAATCCTGTATTCTTTCCCATAGTAGTTCTCCTAATGCAAAATTATGCTGTAATCTTCTTGAAAGCAGCCATAACAGCATCTTCACCGTTTAAGCCTTCTGCTTCGCCACTGTAGATTTCAGTCTTCATTCGTAAATAATCTTTAGGAATGATCTTCTTAAACTTGTTCTTGTATTCTTCCCAATTAGCAAGAATAAGTTTTGCCTTTTCAGAACCAGTTTCTTCTGCATGCTGAGAAATCAAAGCCTTAAGGTTTTCTTCATCGGAAATTCCCTTTAATGTTGTTGTTTCATCATCAATGGCATACATTTTTACAAGTTCAGGATTAAGTTTTTTGTAAACCTGATGTTCTTCATCAAGAATATATGCAATACCACCGCTCATACCGGCAGCAAGGTTTCTTCCTGTTTTTCCAAGAATAACTGCAGTACCACCAGTCATGTATTCAAGACCATGATCACCACAACCTTCAACTACAGCAGTAGCACCAGAGTTTCTTACACAGAAGCGTTCACCAGCAACACCATTAATAAATGCCTTACCGGAAGTAGAACCGAACAATGCAACATTACCAATAATAATGTTTTCGTCGGCCTTTCCTTCAAAACCTGCAGCTTTAGAAACTACAAGCTTACCACCGCTTAAGCCTTTACCAAAATAGTCGTTTGCTTCACCAACCAGCTTCATTGTAAGACCCTTAGGAATGAATGCACCAAAACTCTGTCCAGCACCACCCTTAACATTTACGATGAATGTATCGTCAGAAAGTGAATTTCCATATTTCTTCTGGATTTCACTACCAAGGATTGTACCAGCAGTTCTATCTGTAGATTCAATCTTCAATGCATCCGAAATAACACTTAACTGTGAAGCAGGGATTCCCTTGATACTTCCTGTAAGCTTTTCGAAAGCAGGAAGCAATGTCTTTTCATCAACTGTTTTTGATAAACCAAAGTCAAATGTATCACGAACCTTCTTCCATTCTTCTGCTTTTTCAGAAAGAACACGACTCATATCCAGTAAGCCTGCTCGCTTGAAGCCCTGCTTATCCTTGAGTTTAAGAAGATCTGTACGACCAACCATTTCATCAATTGATTTAACACCAAGTTTAGCCATGTGTTCACGAAGTTCCTGTGCAATGAACTTCATGAAATTTTCAACATATTCTGGCTTTCCAGGGAATCGCTTTCTTAATTTTTCGTTCTGAGTTGCAACACCAAATGGACAAGTATCCAGGTTACAAACTCTCATCATTGCACAACCCATTGTAATAAGAGGAGCTGTTGCAAATCCGAATTCTTCGGCACCAAGTAAACATGCAATTGCAACATCACGACCAGACATTAATTTACCGTCTGTTTCGATAATAACACGGCTTCTAAGACCGTTCTGAATCAAAGTCTGATGTGCTTCAGCAAGACCAAGTTCCCAAGGAAGACCTGCATGGTGAATTGAACTGATTGGAGCAGCACCGGTCCCTCCATCGTGTCCAGAAATAAGGATTACCTGTGCACCAGCTTTAGCAACACCGGCAGCAATTGTACCTACCCCTGCTTCTGATACAAGTTTTACAGAAATGCGGGCAGCACGGTTTGCATTTTTCAAATCGTAGATAAGCTGAGCCAAATCTTCGATTGAGTAAATATCGTGATGAGGTGGAGGCGAAATCAAAGATACACCTGGAGTTGCATAACGAGTCTGGGCAATCCAAGGATAAACTTTTTTACCAGGTAAGTGTCCGCCTTCACCAGGTTTAGCACCCTGAGCCATTTTAATCTGAATTTCTTTTGCAGAAAGGAGATATTCTTCTGTTACACCAAAGCGTCCAGATGCAACCTGCTTAATTGCAGAGTTATATTCAGTTCCAAGTCGTTCTGGTTTTTCACCACCTTCACCTGAGTTTGATTTTCCGTGCAAGTGGTTCATAGCGGCAGCCATACATTTATGAGCTTCTTCCGAAATTGAACCATATGACATAGCACCAGTTTTGAATCGCTGAACAATAGAATCAACACTTTCAACTTCATCAATACTGATTTCTTTTCCTGCAGCATAGTTGAAATCCAACATAGCGCGTAAAGTATGTGGATGGTTGTTATCATCAACAAGACCTGTGTATTCCTTAAAGCGTTTGTAGTCACCATTACGAGTAGATTCCTGCAATGCAATGATTGTTTCAGGATTATAAAGATGATCTTCGGCATTTGGACCACGACGTAACTTATGATAACCAACACTATCAAGGTGAGTATTAACTGTAAGTCCATCCTGGTTCCAAGCCTGTTTGTGATGGTATGCAATGTCTTCTTCAATTTCTTTAAGACCAATACCTTCAACTCGGCTTACTGTATTTGTAAAGTATTTTTCAACAACTTCTGAAGAAATACCAACTGCTTCGAAAATCTGAGCAGACTGATAAGACTGAATTGCAGAAATACCCATTTTAGCAGCAATTTTAACAATACCATTGATGATACCCTTGTTGTAATCATCGATAGCAGTGTCCGTATCTTGATCCAGGCCCTTCTGATGAATACTTTCTGCAATAGCTTCGTGTGCAAGATATGGGTTGATAGCACGAGCACCATAACCAAGAATCATTGCAGACTGGTGAACATCACGAACTTCTGCGGATTCAAGGATAATTGAAATCTGAGTTCTGCGCTTTGTTCTGATTAAGAACTGTTCTACGGCACTTACTGCAAGTAATGCAGGAATTGCAGCATGTGTCTCGTCTACTCCACGATCGCTTAAGATGATGATGTTGTAATCTTTTTCGTAAGCAGCATCAATTTCTGCAAAAAGTTTATCCAAAGCTTTTTCGAGAGGTGCACCAACTTCCAAAAGCAAACTGATTGTTGTTGCCTTTAAGCCTTTTTCGTTGAGGCTGGCAATTTTCATCATATCTACACCAGTAAGAATTGGATTGTTGATTTCGAGAACACGACAGTTTGAACCTTTTGTATTCAATAAGTCACCGTCAGAACCAACATAAACTGTAGTATCTGTAACGATTTTTTCGCGTAAACTATCAATTGGAGGGTTTGTTACCTGAGCAAATAACTGTTTGAAGTAGCTGTATAATGGCGGATGTTTGTCACTCATACAAGCGAGAGGAGTATCAACACCCATTGCACCAGTTGTTTCAACACCATTTTTTGCCAATGGAAGAACCATTTCGTTCAAATCTTCGTAGTTCCAGCCAAATGCACGATAAAGTCTGTTTCTTTTTTCCAAAGTGCTGGTTGGAATCTTTTTGTTTGGAATCTTAAGATCTGAAAGGTGAAGAAGGTTCTGTGAGAGCCATTCACCATATGGATGTTCACCTGAATATTTATTTTTGATTTCTTCATCAGAAATAAGACGCTTTTCGTTCAAATCAACTAAAAGCATACGACCTGGCTGAAGTCTTGATTTTACAACTACATCTTTTTCATCAACATCAAGTACACCAACTTCTGAAGAAAGAATAAGCATATTGTCTTTTGTAATAAAGTAGCGGCTTGGTCTAAGTCCGTTTCGGTCCAAAGTTGCACCAACTACATCACCATCACTATAAAGGATTGCTGCAGGACCATCCCAAGGTTCCATCATTGTTGCCCAATAGTGATAGAAGTCTCTTTTCTGTTCTGTAAGTGAATCGTCATGTTTCCAAGGTTCTGGAATACAAACCATAACTGCAAGAGGAAGAGGCATGCCATTCATAACAAAATATTCGAGAGTGTTATCAAGCATTGCAGAGTCTGAACCAGTTACATCAACTTCACCATTGCGGGCAAGCATACGGTCCACATTTCCACGAATTGTATTAATTTCACCATTGTGTGCAATAAAACGGTTTGGATGAGCTCGCTGCCAGCTTGGATTTGTGTTTGTACTGAAGCGAGAATGAACGAGAGCCAAAGCAGAAACATATTCTTCGGACTGAAGATCGCTATAGAAAGTTCTAAGCTGCTGAACAAGGAACATACCCTTGTAAGTAATTGTACGGCTGCTTAAAGAACATACATAAGTTCCAGCTTCTTTTGCTTCTGGTGCCTTTTCAAAAGAAAGGCGTAATTTATAAAGTAATTTATCAAATTCGAGACCTTTTTCGCATTTAGCAGGCTTTTTAATAAAACACTGCCAGATCTGAGGCATACAGTCTCTTGCTTTTTTACCAAGAACTTCTTCATTAACTGGAACTTTTCTCCAGCCAATTAAATCCAGCTTTTCAGCAGAAATACATTTTTCAAAACGAGTTTTTTCAACTTCTGCTTTCTTTTCATCACATGGGAAGAAGAACATACCAACACCGTATTCTCTTTCATCCCCAATATTATATCCTAAAGCTTTAGCTTCTTTACTAAAGAACTGATGACTTATCTGAACTAAAATACCAACACCGTCTCCAGTTTCGCCAGTAGCGTCCTTACCAGCTCGGTGTTCAAGTTTTTCTACAATTGAGAGAGCATTTTCTACAACCTTATGACTTTTAATACCATCAATGCTGGCAACTGCTCCAATACCACAGTTATCATGTTCAAAGCTAGGTTCGTAAAGTGTTTTCATCAGAGATCCTCCTAAAACAAAAAAGTCGCAGAGACATACCTTCCCCTAAAAAGGGACAGTATATTACTGCGACTTCATTGCCATTGAAAATAAATTAAAATAAAAAAAGTCGTAGATAAGCCTTCGTGAATTTCACGAAAAATTACCTACGACTTCTTTGCCGTTGTTACTGTCTATAATATCGTTTTTTGAATCAGAATGTCAAGAGTTCATTTGACAAACCCAGAGTAATCTTCTAATAGTCTGAGGAAGAATTTCATATTCCCGAGTGTTTTCCAGGACATGTAATATATTAGTTAGTTCCGACATAGTTCTATTTATTTTTCATTTTTTCTTTTCGGATTTGTTCTTCTTTGTAGATCAATTTGATGTTATACCATTCAATATCAGAAAAATCTTTTTCAGAAAATTTTGGATTTACTTCATATTTTGGATACCAGTCCTGACCAACCTTTTCAAAATATTCTTTTAATTCTTTTGTATTAAATGAATATCCATGAAGAGCGTAGATGGCATTTCGCACATAGCGCAACTGTTCGCAGGAATACCAGTTCAATGCTTTTGGACTCAATTTTACAATACATGGAAAATAATCATCCAAAGTAAGACATCGAGGTCCATCATCTCCAAGAAGGCGACCACAATAAATAGTAAAAGTTGCACTTATAGATTCAGGTTCTACATCGTAAAAAACAGTTTCCATTGTAGTATCGTTAATTCTGTAGAAAGATTCATTAATCTGTTTACCATGCATTTCGATAGTCTCTGGAACAGAGTTAAAATTGTGATTTACAATTCGGACTGTCATTTTCCGAATACTATCTTTCCAGGTAGAACCAGTTCCGTAAAGATAAGAAGCAATATTGTAAGAAGGAGACGATCTTCCATATTTTGATTTATATGAAATTCTTGTCTTTGTTAAATCATTTGAAGGAAATCTGATTTTTCTTACATAAGCTTTTTCCAGACCAGTACCATCTTTCCATTCCTTTGTAATCGGATAATCCTTGTAATCAGTTTCTTTACCATTAGTCCAGCATTTAAAATCAGAAATCTCCCCTTTTCCGTACCAGCCTGCACAGAAAAATGGGAATCCTACTTCAAGATCAGTGGCCTTTCCATAATTAAAGAAATAAAAATCAACAGATACTTCGTAATAAGTTGGTTCAAGAACAATTGTGATTATTTCTTCCTGCATTTCGACTTCAACCGAGCCCTGATTACTAGGAACCAATTGTCCTGCCGACATATAAAAATGAGTATCGTTGGCATAAACAAGGCCCGAAATTAATAAAGCAAAAGCTAAAAAACCTTTCTTAAAATTCATATTCGAAAATTCCTGCAGACTGAAGAGTATATTCTTCTGTATTGTTTTTTGAATAAATGCATAACTTTTTAGAAAGTTTGGCATTTTCGTAATTTGAATTATTTTCCAAATTTCTATTTTTGTCTATAAATTCTTACATAATCAATCTGAAAATCATAGATTTCTTCGGAATCACCAAAGTTTTCAACCCAGGATTTTTCGTAGGCACGGGAATTAGGATCATTAAGAAATGCATACCAGTCTCCAGAAGCCTTTAGTAATACTTTTAGACATTTTCTGTAATTTTGTCAATCAAGGAGATAATGGAATTTCTATACCTTATATCAGCTTGGATTTTCAGAAATTCGAAGAAGTCTATTGTATTGATTGTCGATTATTTGTTTGGAAGAAAGAGATTCTCCGGTCTTTTGAATCTCTACAGTTTTATTCGCAGGAATATTCGACGCTAATAATTGGGCAAAAGAAGACTTGCCGTCATAAGGATATTTTTCAATAATGGAATTTCGAAGTGACTGTAATTCCATTTGATTACTTCGAAATACCAGAAGCCGTTCATAATAATGCCAGTCACCAGTCATACCAGCTAGTCGTTGCAATACACTTTCATAATTCCTTTCGCTAAACTTAGTTAGTTTTCTTAAATTATAATAATTATCAGTATTTATAATTCCTGCAACATGACCTACTCTAGGAATCCCAGGTAATTGATTGTAATTATAAAAATAATCCATCTGCATCGTTTCAAAATCCTCGTGAATTTAAATTATTTGAATTAAAATCTAATTCATAAGTATTCCCAAATCACGGGAAAACAATGAGATAAATATATATGTTCATCCTATCACTTAATGATAGGATGAATTTTTTCGATATAATTTAAAGAACTTATTCTTTTCCTTTCATAAATTTTAAGATAATCAGGAAAATAACCAGAACAACCGGGAAGATTCCACCAAAGAAAAGTCCATACTGAAGGTTATCTCCAGCTCTTTGCGAAATCATTCCAACTGTACTTGGTCCGATTGAACCACCAAGGTCTCCCGCCATAGCTAAAAGTGCAAACATTGCAGTTCCACCGGTTGGAATCTTTTTTGACGAAATACTCAAAGTTCCTGGCCACATAATACCAACCGAAAAACCACACATAATACAGCCGATTAAAGCAACAATCGGATTGTGAGAAAGAGATGCCATAATGTAGCAGATAAGACAAAGTACGCCGGAACCAATCATAAACTTGGTAAGTTCAACTTTTTCACCAAACTTTCCGTAGAATACACGACAAATACCCATAGTAACTGCAAACAAACAAGGACCTGCAAGATCACAGACAGTTTTACTAAATCCAAGACCAGATTCAACAAAAGCCGATGCCCACTGAGCCATAGAAAGTTCACAGGCTCCAGAACAAACCATAAGTACAACTGCCACCCAGAAAAGAGGAGACTTAAAGAGCTGAAGAATTGTCATGCCTTTACCGTCTTCAACAATCTTTTCAATTGGACAGGTAGCAAAATTGTAGATGTTATAAAGAGGAACAATCGCCCAGAAACAGGCAATGTATTTCCAGTTATCAATTCCAAAAGTTGTGAATAATATAGTAGAAATTAATGTAACTCCAAGCCAGCCCCAGCAGTAGAAGCTATGCAAAAGGCTCATGGTTGCTTCTTTATTTTCAAAAGGACAGGCCTCTACGATTGGAGAACAAAGAACTTCAATCAATCCGCTTCCAATTGCATACAGCACAACGCTGATCATAATTCCCACATAAGGAGAAGGAAGAATTTCCGGAAGAAAAGCCAGGGCAATAAGACCAATAGCAGAAAATGCTTCAGAAGCCACAATACTTACACGGTACCCTATTCTATCAACAAATTTTGCACAGAAAATATCTACCACCAGCTGGGTAAAAAAGAAAGCGGTAGGAATAAGTGCAATAAGTCCCAGCGCAATCTGATAGTCGTTGTGGAGTTTAAGGAATAACAATGGAGCAAAATTAGCCGCAATTGCCTGAGTAATAAAGCCTAAATAGCAGGCACGAAGAGTTTTCTTATAATTTGGTTTAGTTGTAGTATTCATAATTGTAATATATATTAAGTTTAATATTTATAATTGCATTAAATCTTTATTTTATTGTACTATATCGTAATTTTTCATAAAAATGGAGGATTTTGTGGACACATCAGAGAAAAAATTAACCGCAACAGGTTTTACCTCAGTTCAATTTAAGTCCTAAATTATTATTGTTTGTTTTTTGAATGAATACTAATCGCATTATTTGGACATATTTCTTTACATTCACCACAACGAATACAATCCATGGAATTTGGATTTTCATAAACCTTAATATCTAATTTACATTTTTTCTGGCAGGCTCCACATTGAGTACATTTTGTAGAATCAATATTAAATCTATAAATAGAAACCTTGTTAAAAATTCCGTAAATTGCACCAAGCGGGCAGATGTACCTGCAAAATGGTCTGTATATAATTATTGAAACTAAAACTGTCAGAATAAGAATTAAAACTTTCCACTGAAAAAGAAATCCAACAGCACTTCTCAAAGATTTGTTTAATAGTACCAGAGGAATTCCTCCTTCTAAAGTTCCCACCGGACAAATATATTTACAAAACCAAGGTTCCCCTAGACCTGTAATATCTATCACAAACAAAGGAAGCAGAATCACAAAAACTGCTAGTATTACAAATCTGAAATAACGTAAAAATTTTTCTGCAGGTAACTTCCTGATTTTTTTTATAAAAGGGATTTTAAATAACAAGTCCTGAATAAGTCCAAAAGGGCATAAGAACCCGCAAACAAATCTTCCTAATAAAGTTCCTACCACAACAAGAAAACCAATTACATAAAGAGCAATTTTATATTCACGGCTGGTCAAAGTTGCCTGTAAAGAACCGATTGGACATGAACCCAAAGCCCCTGGACAGGAATAACAGTTTAATCCTGGAACACAAAGATATTTTAAGTTTCCGCTGTAAATTCTTCCTCTTGAAAAACCTTTAATGTATCCGTTAGAAAGTGCGGCAAAAGTGGCCTGAAATATTAATCTTACTTTTGAAGTTTTACCCAATTCCAATACACTCCATGCAGATTCTTATGGCTTTTTCAAAAACAGTTTCAGCTTCTCCACGAAGAATGCCTAAAACAATCATTATTAAACCAAAGGTCAAAAGAGAAAAAGTGATTATTTTTCTTGTTCGCTCAGTCATATTTTTATTTTAATAAAGAATCTATTATTTCCTGCCACTGCTCTAGGCTTCTGGAACCTGTATAAACCCTCCCTATTATGTTTCCTTTTGAATCAACAAAGAAAGTTGTTGGAACAGCATAAACATCACTTAAAATTTTTAAAAGAGAAGCATCAGGAACTATATGAAGATAATCTGCACCTGTAGACATAACTATATTTTTAGCAGAATTAACAGTTTTTGGATTCATAACGCCTTTAGTATTTACTGCATCAATTACGATTCCAACAATTTGAAAATCCTTACTGTCATATTTCTTGCTCAAGGCAGCTAAATCTGGCATTTCTCGGATACAAGGCCCACAAAAAGTTCCCCACACATTAATCATAGTAACTTTTGAATCTGCAAAAATTGCTTCTGTTACATTTTTATTGTTAATGTCTTTTGCTGAAAATTTAATAGATTGCGCAAAAACTGATGTTCCAAGTACTAACAGCAAGCCAATAATAATTGTTTTTTTACTCAGATTTTTCATTTTTCTTTACTAATCTCCTAATTCCTTTTTACAGGCTTTTTTTTTGCTTTTATGATTTCTGTTTCAAATTGTACATCAAGATAAAAATTTTCGATAGGTTCATATCCCAGAGGAGCAACCAATTCATTCCAGTTTTCAGGCAGTTTAATTTCTGTTGTTACATATCCGCCACCAGGTATAGTCTGAATCTTATTTCGGCTTGAATCCCCGGTTACAAGAATTGGAGTTTCACCTTTATTCATACAGGCATATGTAACAATCTTTTCATCATCAATAATAGATTTATACCAGTCTGGAACAGGAGTCATAGAAACCTTTTCTTTTTTATCTTTCAACAATTTTTTATATTCATCTTCAAGAGTCATACGATCATTTTGCTGACTGCCAGTATTTGCCCAATACAATGCGTAAGCACGTAAAGCCAAAGGACGACGGGCCGTTTCTATGAGAGCATCTTCCAGTTCTTCTTTTGATTTATACTTCTTAGCCAGATCTTTGGCAACATATTCAGTTACAAATAAAGTTCTATACACTTGAGGATTTGTATTTCCAAGTCCATTTTGCTGTTTTTCAGTAATATCAAAAGCTATAACATCCTTGATTTTTTCAGGATCATCTGTGGAAGGAGTAACATTGTTTCCCCATGCAAGACAAGAAGCATTGGTAATTGTATTGGAATTCACATTGTAACCTTGTGTAACATGATAAGGTTTCCAGCCCAATTCAACACAGGCTTTATCATCTTCACTAAAAGTAAACGGCGTTAAATATCCAAAACTTCCCATGCGATTTTCTTTTACATAGTAACCGCCAATATTCATCATAGAAAGTTCAATAAATCGTCCCAAAGCTTTATTTGCAGCTTCACTTATCATTCCCTGCTGATTATCAATTCCAAGCTGTCGGGCTAAAGGGCCATTAAGCCATGCGTAAGGAGTCCAGCCATGAGTACTGGAAAGAGGACGGCGCCATTCCCCATTGTTCATTCCCTGAACAAAAGCAATACAAATCGGCATAAATTCAGCAGGAACTCCAGACATAACCGCATTTGCTGCAACTGTGTAAACTGAACATTCTCTGTAACCAACTGCAATTGTTCCAATAATATCGGATGCTTTGTATGGAGTAAATTTTAAGTATTCCTGAACTTTTTCATCAGTAGGAGGAATTACAGGAAGCCCATCAGTCCAGTTATTTATTTTAAAATATTCCTGTATTTCTTCAAAATTTCCGTAATAAATAATCTCGTCATAAGGACGCTTTCCTTCAAGGGCATACTCAGCAATCTCTCTTTGAGTTATTTGTGAAGTAAGGGCTTTTTTTATCTGAGGCCACAAAATTTTTCTTGTATTTTTTCTAAGTTCTTCTTCGCTGTGAGATGCAAAGGCTCCTGGATATTCTGCGGATCTAAGAACAGGTACACCTCTGTTTACTCCCGTAGAATGAATCTGTGCTATAAAAGTAGGAGCACCAACAGTTACTGAAGGAATACCTATAAATTCTGCCGCAATTGAATTACCTGTTTCTTTTGTTGTGCAAAGACCGCAACCACAGTTTCCTGTAATAACTGCATCAATTTTTAGTGTTTTTAATTTTGCTTGAAAAGCTTTTGTTTTTTCTGTAGCACCAAAAACCGAAAAAGGTCCTGCCTGTCCAATATCATTAAACATGAAAATTTTTGAGTCAGGAAATTCTTCCTGTATGCATTTTTTTAGCTCATTATGAGTAGTACTTGCCATAAAGCTGCCACCCACGAGAGCTATGTTTTTCCCATTCAAAGAATCTAAGCGTTTTGCCTGCGAAATCATATTAACATCATGATAGCCAACAGGAGAAACTATGGCATAAACTTGATTTCCATCTTCATCATTTTTAGGGACGAAGCAAACTCCATCAACACATTCATCAGGATTTGTAGAATATGTAATTGCGAAAAGATTATTAAAAAGAATAATAGCAAGGAAGCAGAACAAAATATTTTTTTTCATATTAGACCCACTCTTAATAACAAACAGGATGAAAAAATGTTTCAAATAATCAACTTCTATATTACCATCATATTAAATTTCAGACAATTTTTGGGAACTTCTCTTTGCATATATAAAACACAATATAATCTGTACTACAGTCGAACCAGCAAGGAAAAACAGGATATCGAATTCTTATGGAGTAAGCATGACTTCTGTTCCGTTTTTTATAACCTTTCTTTCCTTACGATAAATTTCAAGATTTTCTGCACGGATTACATCGTATTATCTTCATTCCTGATGATTATATCACCTGTAATCCATTCTTTCAAAAAGTTTCTTCATTTTGTGGACAACTTCGTTTGTGTCACCTTCTTCTACAACATAATCATATTTTCCAGGGATTGTTCCAAAAGTTACAACTTTTTCAGGTTTAATTCTTCTTTTCAATAATTCAATCATGTTTTCTTTTGATGCATATTTATTGAAGATTTTTATGTAACTGTACCCCGGATAATCTTTTGAAACGTAGGATAAAATTTTATAATCCTGATCCAGATGTTCATTCTGAAGAATACTGATAAATTTTTGAATATATTCTTCCGGATAAAAAAGCATAAAATAAACTACATTTTCCTCGGCTGGTAAAGGGCGGTTAATATAATTTCTATATGGAGATCTTCTCAATTCTTTAATAAAACCTGTCTGTACCTCATCAAATTCAAGTTCACTTCTACGGTTGTAATAAATTAGAAGGGTGTCATCAACTACAACATTTGCAAAATATAAAACATTATTTTTATCCAGAATTTCCGCAATTTTTACAGCATCTTTTTTATCAATTTCAATTTTTTCAAGATAACACTTTTGCTGAGTGTCATATAAAACTCCACCATTCATAGCAATCACAGGAAGATTCAATTTTATATTTTCCATTGGTTCAATTATACTTGCAGGAGGACGCATTGTTGATAAAGTAAAATTCAAACCGTCATCTATCATTCTGTTTAATTCAACAGTACAGTAATCGTTAAGATGATATTCAGAGTCCAGAAGCGTATCATCTAATCCTGAAATAAAAAGAATTTCTTTGTGCTGTTTTCTTGGCAGATGGAACAGATTAACTGCAACGCCAATAAAAATTCCTACCATTGTATCTATCACTCGGTTCAGCGTAAAAATAAAAGGATTGTTATCTCCACCGTGAATTACAACAATACTTAAAAATACTACGCAGGAAAAATAAGAGGCATTTTTTTTGTTCAAAATTACAGTTGTATACAAAACGAAAATTATCCCAACCGAGGTAATCAGTCCTTTTATGAGATAAAGATTTAAATTATTGACTGACCAGCCAGCATTACGAAGCAGCATAAACAAAAGCAGAACAATCAAACCAAATCCGGCACCAATAAAAGTTCCTGCAATTCGCTGAAAAGCATTTTGCTTTGTAGTTGAAATATATGACTGTATGCACCACAAAACTGAAAGCTGACTGTAGAAAACAATTCCATTATCTCCTCTGAAATAATTAAAAATATAACAGAGAAGAACTGCCACTGCAGATTTTATAATGCGCAAACCTATTTTTGGAAATTGTTTCATTTACTATTCAATTTCTATCAATTTAAATACATTTGTACAGGCATAAGTCAAAGGTTCATTGTGAATAAAAAATACTTTGGCTTTAACAGGTGCATACAAAGTTTCAAGGATTTCGCCATCGTAAGAATTTACAATATGAGCCAATGGAGTTCCTTCTTCTACAGTATCACCAGCTTTTACTAATGGTTCAAAAATTCCAGATTTTGCTGTCTGAACGCTAACCATTTCTGTATCCACAATTACTTTGCTGTCCTTTTTGCGAGAATCCAGATATTTTACAAAACCAAGACCATTGCAGAATTTCAAAACCGAAAGAACAATCTGTCCTGCACTTTGAGGATCAATCCTTGAAGTTGTTGAAGAATAAAGACTGTATGCCTTTGTGTCCCAAACCTGCCAGTTATAATTTAAAGTTGCAGTATCATAAGGACGCACAATTCTTTTTACAACATAAAGAAGCCCAAAAAGTTTTGCAGTTTCTACATCAGAATATCCTTCATCCATAAAACGAACGTGAGGAATAAAATCTCCAGGCATATAAAATGAAGTAAACTGTATTCCATATTCATAATCTTTGATTGCTTTAAAAACACCGTCGGCAATTCTCTGGGTAGTTTCACCAAGATTGTAACCTGGAAACATTCTGTTAATATCTGTATTGTCAATTGTCCAGAAACGTTTCTGAATATTCATTGAATATGGATTGCAGGAAGGAATTATAAGGATTTTATGACCAGGAATAATCCGGCCTTCTTCTTCCAGTTGTTTGAATTTTTTTACAAGATTTGAACAACAATAAAGCTGCTGAACTTCATTACCACGCATTGTTCCAACAATACAAAGAGACTCTTTTCCTTCTCCAAACTCATAGCCGGTAACGCGAAGATTATCTCTATAAAGACCTTTCAGTTCATAAATAATTTTCTTTTTCATTTTATCACAGTACCTCTTCCCTCAAAAGTCTTCCAAGTAATGATCCTTCATCTACAATTGGGTAATCTCGGATTGTAAAAAGTATTCCATTCACTGGGCTGTAAACATCATCAAGGACTGTCCCTGAAAGAGGATCTATAATTTGTCCGATTAAGTCGCCTTTTCTTAACTTCTGCCAGTGTTTTACAGATGGAACAAAAAGTCCGCCAGTTGTAGCATTCAAGAAACAAACATCTTCTGGATTTTTTGAAATAATAGGCTTACGAACTTCTGCTGTTTTCCCGTTCCAGATTCCCATTTCTTTCATTAGATTTAAAATTCCATCTACAAGCTGATTACCATAGTCTTTAGAGATTCTCATTCCAACGCCCATTTCAACAACAAGACAAGGAGTTCCTGTGCTGTTAAGACTGTGGGCAAAAGTTGCTTCAAGAACAGTACTTGCGCCATGAACCCAAATAAAATCTACATTTGCCTTTTGTGCAATAGGAACCAGTTCTTTTTCATTCAGCTCATTTATACGAACCTGCGGAATTTCTGTAAGATAAATATTGCTTGCATGAATATCCAATACAAGATTAGAACCAGAAACATCTTTTATAATTTCTGCCGCCAGATATTCAGTCATATTGCCGTCTTCATTTCCAGGAAACAATCGGTTCATATCCAGGTCAAAGGCTGGAATTCCGCGTTCAATAGAATCGATTCCCAAAGGATTCATTGCAGGATAAATATCTACAATTCCATTTAAACTTTCAAAATCTTCATTTATACGGCGCTGAAGTTCATAACAAACATACTGTCCTTCAAGGTCATCACCATGAATGCCAGTTACAATGCTGATGCGCTTCATATTTTCACTTTTTTTTACCGGAACAATTCGGTTTTTCTTTATTTCCAGCGTTTCATCTACAGGTAAAATAACTTTTGCAATTGTGCTTATCATACGAATCCCTTTTTCAAATAGTTTGAACCCTGACCCCGATCAACAACAGAAAGATGGGTTTCTAATGCCTGATTTCCACCACCGTGCATTACTCCACGATTAATCTGACATTCGCTGGCATCTCGCCCTACACCAATTTTTATATAACTTTCAAGATTGTCAGTATTGTTGCAAGGATCTACACCATACCATTTGCCATTACATGCAACTTCAACCCAGGCGTGTGTTGCTCCTTCCCCAGTTAGAAAACCAGTAACATAACGAGCCGAACATCCAGACAAATGAAGCAGCGAAATTAAAATGTGGGCAAAATCCTGACAAACACCTTTTCCTTTTTCAAAAGCTTCTTCAGCAGTTGTTGTTACATCTGTAATATTTTTTTCATAAACAAAATCAGAATGAAGACGATTCATTAAAATTTTTGCTTTTTCCAGTTCAGAAGTAACTGCCTCAAGATTTAGTTCGTTTTTTACTGTTTGAAAATACGAAGAAATTTTTTCTCCTGCCAGATTCAGTTTTGTTGCATGGCGAAAAATCATCAGTTCATTATCTTCTACAACTTCTTCATAATCAGTCAATCCACAAACAGCATCTCCTGTAATATGGAATTTAAACATTTTATGAGGCAACGGATTGCAACCCCAGATATATTTGTTTCCATGACAGTCTGTGCCATATTCAGGTTTAGATTCTGGAATCATTTTGATTTCTACATTCTGAATTTTCTGTCTTGCACTATCTTGAGGAATTGCTTTTATTGTGTAGTAACATCTTTGCACATCAGTTTCGTAACTGATAACAAAGGAATAATCAAATTTCAAATTTTTCATTTCTTCTCCGATTTAGCAAAACACCGATTCTACAGCCTGAACCACACCGTAAAAATCAACTTCGGAGCTGTTCACCATTTCTTTTATTTTAATTAAATTATCAACATCATAATTTAACCCGCTACGTTCAACACGAGGAATCATTCTTCCAACTTCACGAATCAGTTCTTTTCCGCCAGCTCCAAGTCTTGCATACAAATCGATTCTTTCAATTCGTTTGCCCGCTTTGATAATATTTCTGATTCTTTCATCATCAATCAAATCATCCGCTACACCCCAGAAAGCCAGCAAATAATCCAGAACTTTCTGCAGTTCAATTAAAGGAGATTCACTGATTTTGGCCTTCTGCATTTCATAAATTGCCAGCTGAATATATGAAAGAGTTTCAGAACCAATACTTTCTCTTAAAACAATTGCATTATCATAAGCGCGAGTTAAATTACTGATAATTGAATCAGGATTTGTTTCATCAAACGGATAATTTTTGTTGAAATTTTCCATTGATCCATAAACGTCCGGAATGTCTATCATTCTGCAGAATTCTTCATAAGTTTCGGGAATTCCATCAATCATTGAGTCAAAACTCTGACCAAACATTTTAATAGTTGTGTTAACCCGCTCTGTGTATCTGCCTAACCAATATAGTCTGTCTGCCTGTTCTACTGAGATAATACCCATGTGTCTTTAAAACCTCCTCCCTGTGAAGAATTAACAATAAATGAATCTGGATTTCGAGAAAAACGAGTAAGTCCGCTTTTCCAAACTAAAGGTTCATCTGCCATTAAAACAAAAGCTCGTAAATCTGCTTTTCTAGGAACAGCTTCTCCATTTTCCATAATGTCCAGATCCTGAAAATCTATTACTTCCTGAGCAATAAATCGTCTTGGTTCAGCTTTCAAAAGATTGATGAAGTTTTCCTTCTGTTCTTTTGTCATCTTGTTTCCAAAAACAACGCCATAACCACCGGCTTCAGCAACATCTTTTAAAACAAGAGAATCAAATTTATCAAGAACATATTTCATGTCTTCTTCATAGAATGGAAGATAAGTTGGAGCATTGTTCAAAATTGGTTCTTCACCCAAATAATACTTAACCATTTTTGGAACAAAGTAATAAATTCCCTTATCATCAGCCACACCGTTTCCAGGAGCATTTAAAAGTGCAACATTTCCTTTTCTGAAAACATCATAGATATGAGGAATACCAATCAAGCTTTCAGGATTAAAATTCATAGGATCAAGATATTCATCAGAAATTCGACGATAAACAGCACCAACTCTTTCATGTTTTCCACTGGCAGTAATGAAATAAAGCTTATCATCTTCAACAATCAATTCAGAACCGTTTACAAGATGGGCTCCTGTCTGTTCTGCAAGATATGAATGTTCAAAATATGCAGCATTGAATCTTCCTGGAGTCAGAATCACTGTGTGTCCGCCAGCATTTACATTGTCCATTGTGCGGCGCAAAAGAGATGCATAGTTTCTGTTGTCTTCAAGCTTTGCATCGTGAAAGGTTTTTGGACTGGAACGTCGGCACAAATCCCGGGCAATCATTGGATAAGAAGCGCCGGATGGAACACGAAGATTGTCTTCAAGGATATACCACTGATTATCTTTTCCTTTTACTAGATCAATGCCGGAAATATGAGAGAAAATTCCTTTTGGAGGAACAACGCCTTCACATTCCACCATATAGCCGCTGGATGCAAAAATAAAATCTTCAGGAACAACCTTGTCTTTTACAATTCTTTTTTCACCATAAATATCTTTTAAAAATAGATTGAGTGCAGTAACTCTCTGCTTTAATCCCTTTTCAAGATAATCAAATTCAGCCTTTTCAATAATTCGAGGAATCGCATCAAACGGAAAAAGCTGTTCCTTAAACACATTATTCTTGTAAATACCAAACTTAACACCATATCTGGCAAGAAGTTCATTTACTGTGTCTGTGTGATTTAATAAATCCATGGTTTCCATAGGCACCTCAAAAAAAAGGCATTCTGACTCATTTTCTGATTCAGAACGCCTTTGCTCTAAAAAAATAAGGCCCTGCCATAAATGACAGAGCCCCATTGCTTTCATAATTATTTATAAATACTTATATACTAAAGTAAGATTTAAGTCAAGATGATTACTTTTTTTTGGCTGGATTCAGTATTTTATCCAGAGATCAAAAATACAATCCCCGATTACATTGTAGCAGTGATAATTTCCGCCTTCATTATATCCTACTTATTTCGTCAAATATAAAAAAGCACGGCTTGACCGTGCGTTATCCCTTAA
>JAZQOB010000012.1:0-87598 GCA_045627625.1 Treponema sp. | reverse complement strand
CATTTTTCCCTCTTTTTACTGTTATTCTGATCCCACTATTAATATGTTCAACAGTTGTAAAAAATCGGAAGTGTTTTAGGACATATTTGAAAAATAAATAAAAAATATTATGAATTATTAAAAAATCTAAATTTTACTTGTTACCCATGCACTAAAATTGGCGGAAATGCAGCCAATTTCACCCCGGAGTATAATTCTAAATTTTAAAAATCTTAAAAATTTTAAATTATACTTATTTTTTCATTCATTGATATTTCATTCATTTTTCATTATTATATATAGTAACAATTCATACAAAAGAGGAATGTATATGCCTACACCATTAGAAAACTATTTGGCATCTTGCAACGGAAAACCTACTGCTGCAATGTGTGCTTATGTCGCAAATCTCCAGCAGGTAGCTGCAGTTGGTCCTGATATTGCTGCATCAATTGTAAACGAACTTGAAAATCAGAGAAGTCACCTTAAATTAGTAGCTTCAGAAAACTACTGTTCATTGAATGTTCAGGCTGCTATGGGAAATCTTCTTACAGATAAATATGCAGAAGGATATCCAGAACACAGATACTACGGTGGTTGTGTAAATATTGATGCCGTAGAAAATACAGCTGCTCGTGAAGCAGAAGCACTTTTTGGTGCAGACTACGCTTATGTTCAGCCACACTCTGGTGCTGATACAAACCTTGTTGCTTACTGGGCAATTCTTTCAGCAAAAGTTGAAACTCCTACTTTGGAAGAACTTGGTGTAAAATCATTGAACGATCTTACTGAAGAACAGTTTGCCGCTCTTCGTGTTAAATTTGGAAATCAGAAACTCATGGGGCTTGATTACTCTTGTGGTGGTCACCTTACTCATGGTTACAAAATGAATGTTTCTGCCCGCATGTTTGAATCTCATCCATACGGTGTTGATAAAGAAACTGGTCTCTTAGACTATGATGCAATCGAAAAACAGGCTATGGAAGTAAAACCTCTCATTCTTTTGACAGGTTTCTCTGCATATCCTCGCAAAATCAACTTCAAACGCTTCCGCGAAATTGCTGACAAATGTGGAGCAGTATTGATGGTTGATATGGCACACTTTGCAGGTCTTGTTGCTGGTAAAGTATTTACTGGCGACTACGATCCAGTAAAATGGGCTGATATCGTAACAACAACAACTCATAAAACACTCCGTGGTCCTCGCGGTGCTATGATTCTCTGTAAAAAAGAATTTGCTGACTATGTAAACAAAGGTTGTCCAATGGTTCTCGGTGGTCCACTTGGTCACATCATGGCTGCAAAAGCAATTGCTTTCAAAGAAGCACGTACTCCAGCTTATCAGGCTTGGGCTTCACAGGTTGTAAAAAATGCTGCAGCTTTGGCTGAAGGTTGTAAAGCACATGGTATTCCACTTCAGACAGGTGGAACAGACAATCACCTTATGCTCTGTGATGTAACTGTTTACGGATTAACAGGAAAACAGGCAGAAGCTGCATTGTTCCAGTGTGGTGTTACAGCAAATGCAAATGCTCTTCCATATGACAAGAATGGTGCATGGTGGACATCTGGTATTCGTATCGGTACTCCAGGTCTTACAACTCTTGGTATGAACGAAGCAGACATGAAAGAAGTTGCTGATATCATCGACTTTGTACTTAAAGGAACAAAACCTGGTGTTACAAAAGAAGGAAAACCTGCAAAAGGTAAAATCGAACTTGACCCAGAAGTTCAGAAAGCAGCTAAAGCTCGCGTAAATGCATTGCTCAACGCACATGTTCTTTACCCTGAATTAGACTTAGACTTCTTGAAAAAAGAATTTGTAAAATAAAACAGTCACTGACTGAAACAAAAGGCTTTCACTTATGTGAAAGCCTTTTTCATTTTAACTGTATTTTAACTAAATCTTCTGAACAGAATCTCTGATTAAAATTGAACCACTAACCAGATGTCTACCCTGAATATAAGATTCACCAGTAATCTTTTTAATGATCAAATCTGCCGCAATATTAGCAGTATCTTCCGGCTTGATAAATACAGTGGTTAAAGGAACAGGAGAAGTTCCAGGACCAACAAAGTTATCAAAACCAGTTACCGAAATATCCTGGGGAACTTTGTATCCATTGCGGTTTAATTCTTCGATAAGCGAAGCTGCTGTAGTATCGTTATTACAAACAAATGCAGTTGGCATATCAGCCTTTGCAGGAAGAACTAAAGGAATACTGTGTCCATTTTCATCACGGTCATTAATAATCTTATCCAATGAAGTTTCAAGATTATTTTCCATCATTGCTTTCATAAAGCCCATGTAACGGTCACGAATTGAAGTTGTAGCATTAAAATTACCTACAAACCGAATATTCTTGTGTCCCTGTGAAATTACATAACTTGTCAAATGATATGAACAATAATAGTTATCATCCGAAACGCTGTCATAAGAAGTATTGTTTGTGTAGAAATCCAGAAGAATGAATGATGGATTAATTTCATTTAATTTATCAATATAGTGATGAGATACTTCACCTAAAATAATATAGCCATCAACTTTCTGATCCTGAAGCATATGAGGACAAACAAGATTTTTTTCGTCCTCGTCCGAAAGGATTTCCATAATGCTGTAATAATTTCTTCGTAATAATTCGCTTGAAAGATGGTTAAAAATGTACCAGTAGAAGGAAACCTGTTCTGTAAAATATTTATGAGGAATAATAATTCCGATATTTCCTGTAATCTTTCCAGAACCGGCAGCACCTGTTGCCTTGAATTTATAGCCCATTTCTTCGGCTAAATCTTTAATCTGTTTTCTTAAATCAACCCCAACGCCCTCTTTATTTGAAAGAGCCTTTGAAACGGTTACAGTACTGATATTCAATTTTTCTGCAATATCAGATAATCTTACTTTTTTCTTTCTGTCCATAAGTATATTTTAACATATTTTAGTTAAAAAATATACTTAAAATTTTACTTATTTTCACGAAAAACTTCAGAAAAATAACCTGAGGAAGAAATTGGCTCTCCCCCGTTTGTAAGATGATTTGTATCGCCTAATCGTTCTACCCTAAAAAAGGCCTGCCCTGACAGTCTTTCCTCGGAATTCAAAATGGTAATTGAAGTAGGTGCTACATAAAATCCCTGCCACAACTGCATTGGCGAAAGTCCCACAAGATGCGAAATAATTGTGAACATTACTCCCAGATGACAGAAGAAAACAAGAGTTTTTTCTTCAGGATAATCATCTTTTACAGATTTTAAATGATATTTTTCAATTGGCTGACACCAGTTATGATTAGGAACAGGATTTTCAACATCATAAAAATTCTTTTCGTTTCGTTTATAACCATATTCAGCGAGGATTTCATCAATTCCATCACAAACCATTTTGTAATATTCCTTGATTTTTCCAGCCTGCATAAAATCAGAATCTGCCCATTTGTCTTTATCAAAAAAAGCAGGATCTGATGTAAAGAATTCTGGCATTAAATCCCAGCACATTGCTTCTTTTCCCGCAAGATTTTTATCAGCCATATTCTGTGGATAAGCAGTCCGGTAATGAAATTCCTGAAGCCAGTCACAAACAATAGCCTTACGGCCAAGTCTTTTTAATGAAGGTTCCCCAGTAGCAATTGCACGACCAAAAGGAGATGAATAAAACTGAGTGATATTTTCCCATTTGCAAACTCGTTCTGTAAGAAGAGCAACTTCTCTTCGACCTTTTTCGGTCAAATTATCATTTGCATAATCCGGGTCACCATGGCGAATAAAAATCAATCTCATAACAAATTCCTAAAGATGCTGAACTTTAAAATCAGTAAACTTTCCTTTTCCAGTATTCTGGGCAAATAAACCAATGAAAACTCCAGTAAAGCCACCTGCTACTTCAGAAGAAAGATATCTGGAATCAGCATGTTTAATATAAACTTCTTTACCTTCAGTTTCAACAAAAAAGTCATATCCAAATGCCTGAGATTTAATCTTGAGCGTACAACTAGAAGAAACTTCAACTTCACCACTAATTGATACTGCAGGACCGATTGTAACTTTATTGCAGGCAAAATATTTTTCACCCCGCTTTTCCAGATACAGATCATAGTGATGTGCAGGATCCATGTAGATAGAAATTCCAGCCTGAGCAAGATTATCCCCTTCTAACAGCTGGCATTTTACTTCCATTGTTTCTTCAAATTCACACTGACGGATACCAATAAAACTTGGGCTTCCTTCCAGTGTATCTAAAGTTTTTTCCCCTGAAGTAATTTCAAAATAATCATTTTCCAGCTTATATTTAGAATAGTCAGGATTACACAAATAGCACCAGTCATTTTTTATGGATAGATTTTCGAAGGTTTTTGTGTATGTAAGTTGCTGGGGTTTAATTTTGTGATTATCAGAGGTTTCAACATCAAGCAAAGCAACTCCGTAACCCATTTTTTCATTAAAACCAGAAGCTACAGTTGAACCAAAAACAGTATTTTCGGCTTTAGTATTTTCTGTACCAATATAGAACCAGTCATCATTCCAGAAAACCGGTTCAATACAGGTTTCCCGTCCTAAATGATGAAAAGTCATATATTTATCTAATTGTCTGAAGGCTAAATGGCAGAACCACCAGCTGCCATCTTTATGCTGAACTATATCTCCATGACCAGAGCCCTGCAGCTGATAACCACCAAGATTACGATTTGATAAAATTGGATTTGCAGGACAAGGTTCATAAGGTCCTTTTATATTTTTAGAACGGGCATAATTTACCATGTGGCCGTATTCAGTACCACCTTCCGCGTTAAGAAGATAATAATAATCCCCGAACTTATACATATGAGGAGCTTCAATATATCTTCCGCCAGTTCCGTACCACAAAGGTTCATTTTCAGAAAGTTTTTTTCCAGTTTCAATATCGATTTCACTCATCTGAATGTAACCGCGACCTTCAGAATCGTTTCCATTGGAAATAAAATAAACTTTCCCATCATCATCAAAGAATAAAGAAGGATCAATTCCGCTCTGTTCAACTTTAATTGGTTCTGACCATTCTCCATAAATATCATCAGTATAAACATAGAAGTTACCAATATTTTCTACATTAGTAACTACCATGTAAAAACGGCCATTGTTATAACGGATAGAAGGAGCATAAATTCCAGAATTTGTGCTGTTTTTTTCAAGAAGAAGTTGACTTTTTCTTGTAAGACAATGACCAATTTGTTTCCAGTTAATTAAGTCTTCACTTTCAAAAAGTGGTACCCCAGGAAAATATTGAAAGGTAGAAGTTACCATATAATATTTTCCATCTGGTCCTGCACACATACTTGGATCAGGATACATTCCTCTTAAAATTGGATTTTTGTACTGCATTTTTATTCCTCGTCTTTGTGATTCAGCATTTCGTAGTAATGACCTTTTAATGCCAGTAATTCGTCGTGATTTCCTCTTTCTACAATTTCACCATGATCAACAAAAAAAATTACATCTGAATTTCTGATAGTTGAAAGTCGGTGTGCAATAATGAAAGAAGTTCTTCCCTTAAGCAATTTATCAAGACCTTTCTGCAATGCCATTTCAGTTTCTGTATCAACAGATGAAGTAGCTTCATCAAGAATCAAAATTCGTGGGTCAGAAAGAAGTACTCGGGCAAAGGAAATAAGCTGCTTCTGTCCCTGTGAAAGTCCACCACCATTAGCATTGAGCATAGTGTTGTAGCCGTCTGGGAAAGCTGAAATAAAGTTGTGAGCCTGAACCATTTTAGCCGCTTCAATACATTCTTCATCAGTTGCATCCAGTCTACCATAACGAATATTTTCCATGATAGTTCCTGTAAAGAGGAAAGAATCCTGAAGCATTACCCCAACCTGCTTTCTGATTGATTTAATCTGCAATTCCTGAATATCAATTCCGTCGATTAAAATCTGACCATTGTTTGGATTATAGAATCGGGAAAGAAGATTTACAATAGTAGTTTTACCAGCTCCTGTTGGACCAACAATAGCAACGGACATACCTGGTGTAATTGTAAAGTTTACATTTTTAAGAACAGGAACATCCTTTTCATAACTGAAATCAACATTATTGAAAGAAACATGTCCACGAATTGGTGGAAGTTCCTTTGCACCTGGTTTATCTGTAATATCTTCAGGTTCATCAAGAAGTTCGAAAATTCGTTCTACATAAGCACCAGTTGTTACCATGGAATTATAGAAGTTTCCAAGATTCTGAATTGGGAACCAGAAACGCCAGATGTAACCTGCAAACGCAACGAGAGTTCCAACAGTTACAGTTCCACCAATTCCATCACCCAGCCATGCAATACCTGCAACATAAACCAAGGCAACACCAATAGTTGAAAGATTATCTACAACTGGCCAGATGATATTATTAATGTTTACCGCTTTGATCCATACAGTTTTACATTTGTCACAAAGAGTATCAAAGATTCCCTGATTTACTTTTTCACGGGCAAAACTCTGAGTAACCTTCATACCATTCAAACTTTCAGAAAGATAAGCTGTAAGATTTGAACGCTTGTAACTTTCCTGCTGCCAGGCACGATGCTGTTTTTTCTTCATGGAAATAAGTACAAGAATTAAAACAGGCAATACAGCCATTGAAACAAGAGTCAATTTAGGATCAATTGCAAGCATAAATCCAATAATTACAACAAGAGTGAACAAATCACTGATAAGCTGAATAATACCGTTAGACAGCAAATCAGAAAGAGAGTTTACATAGTTTACAACACGAATCAAGATTTTTCCGTGAGGACGAGAATCAAAGTAACTGAAAGGTAAAGCCTGCAATTTTGTAAATACATCTTTACGAATGTTTACAATGATTTTCTGTGCAACGCGAGTCATAATTTTAAGTTTTTCAGCAAGAAGAACACGAACTATAAGTGTTGTTGCCAAAAGAATTCCCGAGAGAATATAAAGCATTTTAAAATCTGCCGCAGGAATTGCCTTATCAATAGCCATACGAATTAAATAAGGACTTAAAAGAGAGATAGCCGAAGCTACCAGCATAATTACACAGGAAAGAACCATCCAGCCCATATAAGGCTTAATCCATTTCATCATTCTAAGGATGATACGAGGATTTACTTTCTGTTCTATTTCTTCATCAGCATCAAATTTATTTCTAGCCATGTTTGTTTCCTTACAGTTCGTTCTGTTCGTTCCAAAGCTGCTTAAAATATCCATCTTTATTCATTAATTCCGATGGAGTTCCACATTCAGTAATTTCGCCATTCTGAACAACAAGCAAATAATCAGCATTTTCGAAGGATGAAAGTCTATGACTGATAATGAAAGTAGTATGACCCTCGCTGCATTTTGCTTTTACAGATTTTCTGATTTTTTCTTCAGTTTCGTTATCTACGGCTGAAGTTGTGTCGTCAAGAATCATAATTTTAGGATTAGCAAGGAAAAGTCTGGCAAGAGCAATACGCTGCTTCTGACCACCACTTAAACCAACCCCTCGTTCACCAACAATAGTATCATAACCTTCTGCCAGGTCCCCAATAAAATCCTTTACACGAGCAAGTTCAGCAGCTTTTTCAACTTCTTCAAAAGAAGCATCTACATTTCCGAATGCAATGTTTCCTTCCAGAGTATCACTAAAGAGGAAAGCTTCCTGCATTGTGATTCCAACATTCTGACGGAGATACTGCAAATCGTAATCGCGGATATCTTTTCCATCAATCAAAATCTGACCTTCACTTACATCGTAGTAACGGCAGAGAAGATTTGCGATTGTAGTTTTTCCGCTTCCTGTAGGACCAAGAATCCCAACAGTCGAACCTTCTGGAATCTTAAAACTTACATTATTCAAAACAGGACGATCATTATATTTGAAAGAAACATTTTTAAATTCAACAGTTCCCTTCAAACCACCGTCTGCCTTAATTGAAATATCATTACCTTCAGCATCAACCTTGTTTTTAATTGAAGGCTTTGCATTTTTCAGTTCAAAAAGTCTTTCAGCAGAAGCATTGAATCTCTGAACACAGTCTACAAGGTTACCAAACTGGCTGATTGGCTGGGTAAAAGCCCACATCAAACCGTTGAAAGTTACCAGATTACCAAGAGACATGTCCCCTTTAATTACAAGGTAACCACCAAGCAAAATCAAAATAACAGGAAGAACACCTGTAAGAGCATCAATCCATGGAGTATATTTAACACGAACATCCGCATTCTTTACAGAAACTTCTTTGTATGCAAGATTTTCTACATCAAATTTTTCAATTTCATAATTTTCCCGTACAAAAGCCTTTACAACTCGGTTTCCTTCAATGTTTTCACCAACCCGGGTATTCAAAACTGCAAACTGATCACGAACTGCCATATGAGCAGGAAGAATATGATTCTTGAATTTCTGAATCAAAATTAAAACAAATGGAGCAATTCCCAGGAATGCAAGAGTAAGTTTCCAGTTAATAAGACAGAGAGTAACAATTGAAAAAATATATACAAGAGAGTTTTCCAGAATCTGATATAAAACCCATGCAACAAAGTGTCGTACAGCATCAAGATCCGAAGTAAGCAATGTCAGAACATTACCAGCAGGTGATTTATCGTACCAGGAAAAATCCAGAGTCTGAATATGAGCATATAAATCTTCTCTCATAGAACGAATTACATTCTGAGAAGCATGTTCAAACAAAACCTGATAAGTATAGCGGATTATGGCTTTTCCAAGAGTAATTCCTACCATAATAGCAATTAATTTAATTAATAAAGAATATTGTCCGCCGACAATTACTTTATCAACAATAGTTCCGGTTATAAGAGGATTGACAGTAGCCAGTGAAGCAACAATAACACTAAGGAACAAGCCGATAAACATCATTAACCAATACTTTTTAATGTAGGACCAAATCCATTTATACATAAAAAATTATATTCCTCCATGATTTTTAATCTAGCATTTTGGCTTTATCCATGATATAAAGAATGAAGAGAAAAATAGAACAAATCTCTATGAGATTTTTCCACTTCTCAGGATGTAAAAATGGATAATTTATTTGAAGATTTGGATAGTATTAATACTCCTTTTAAGGCCTTTACAGGAAACTGGAAAACAGTTCGTCCTCACTGGCATTATTTTACAGAATTAATCTATCTTGTAAGCGGACGCTTGATTGCCGAAGTTGAAGGCAAAACCTATATTCTTAATCCTGGTGATTTAGTGATTTTCTTCCCAAAACAAATTCACAGCTTTGCAGATTATCCAGACAACAAATTTGTTTCCTACGAAGCCGAAGCCGTAGATCATCCTGTGGAAGAAAAATCTGATCTTTTATTCTACGGAATTCAGTTTGATGACATGATTCTTTCAAACACAACTCCAGGTTCTCCAAAACTTCCTAGATTTTTGGACAACGCACAGAATAAAGAAACCCCATTAAATCTTGTAAAAGCAAATGATTTAAGATTTAATCCTGTAAAATTATTCTTTGAAAACTGTATCTGGGAAACCAACAACAAACAGTTTGGATACGATATTAAAGTAGCCTCTACAATCAGTTTGATTATTACAGAATTAATCCGTATATGGCTGAGACAGGGAATAAAATTCTCAACAAAGACAACTTTTGATCAGTTCAGTACAAAAGATTTTTCAGTTCTCGAATACATCGACAAACATTCTTCAGAAAATATCAGTATTGAATATCTGGCAGGAAAATGCGGAATGTGCTATTCAAACTTTGCAAAGCAGTTCAAAACCCAGTTTGGCCGCACCTGTAAAGAATATATTGAATTTGTACGAATCTGTAAGGCCGACTATCTGCTGCTTTATACAGATAAAACCCTGGACTTCATCAGTCAGGAAACAGGCTTTACCGATGCCAGTCACTTTATCCGTACATATAAAAAAATTCGTGGAATTACACCAAAACAGCGCCGAGTTGAACAAAGAGATGCCTGAAAACAAATGGCCTTTATTTGTCCCAAAATCCGTCTAAAAATTCCAGAATGATTTTATTTACATCAAAATGATTAAACTCTTCTGAAGGCCAGGCATGATAAGTGTCCTGGCTGATAATCCACCAGACCTTATTTCCATATTTTACAGCAGCAGAAACCTCCGAAATATTTTCCAGAGACATTTCTTCGTAAACATTATTTAGTCTTGCATAGTATTCAATTACATCTTCCATAGCAGGATTTGGATTATATTTAAAAGAACCAGTCATTTTCATAGGAACCACATCATCCTTAGTTCCGTTTATCTGAAGAAAGCCTGTTTTTCCTTTTGAAGTTCTATTTTCCCAGACATTTTTCGGCATCATTCCAGCCACAGATACAACTGCCGCAAATTTCTGTTTTTTGGAGGATGCAAGTTTATTGCACATAAAAGCCCCGTTACTGAATCCCCCTGCAAACAGTATTTGACGATTTAACTTAAATTCCTTCTGTAAATAAACAGCAAGCTCTTCAAGAAATTTTTCTTCGATTTTTCCATCTTTGGATTCAGTATTATCCCACCCGCTTTTTGCAGAAGAAACAAAAACCACCCCATAACCTTTTTCGTTCGCCGCTTCATTGAATTTAATATCCTGCATAAAACTAGCAGCATTCCCCCCTAATCCATGAAGCATTAGAAACAACGGCGTTTTTCCTTCCTCAATATTTTCAGGTAAACACAAAACAAATTTTCGAACACTATTTTTATAGACACAGGAATATTCATTATTTACATCAGTAAACGAAACATCCTTAATTCCCCCAGAACAGGAAACAAACAGAAGAGAAATTGAAAATAATAAGGGAAAAATTTTACCCATGAATTATACCTTTTTCAATACCGGCATCTTCTGCATAAAGCATATAATGTTCAAAATCTATATACTGTTTCCTCTATTGGGTATTGTGTTTACTATCGTTTAAAATAAAAAACGCTTACTGAATCAGTAAGCGTCTTATGCGCGAGTGACGGGGCTCGAACCCGTGATCTCCGGCGTGACAGGCCAGCGCGATAACCAGCTTCGCTACACCCGCGTGATGTTGTTATATTATCAAAACAAATATTTTATGTCAATATGGATTTCTTAAAAACATACCAGGAAAAGTCAAAATCCTTTGTACTTAGAGGTTCATATATTCCCTGCTTTACCAGAGTAAACCCATGATTAAAATACCACTCATAATCACATTCGCAGTCTGTCCATAAATAAACCTGCTCATAACCTTGAGAAGCTGCCAGAGAAAAACTTTCCTCAACAAGTTTCTTCCCCCATCCCTTTTTAGCACTTACAAATAACGAAAGTTTTATATCCTTTTGAGACATACTGGAAATAGCAGTTTTATCCATATACTCAAGATAAGTTTTCAGCACTTCCATTTTATCTTTTTCTCCAGCCGAAAGCTTTCCCATATGTTCTAAAAGCCATTTTTCCGATTCATTTGAATCCCTGATTCTTTCCAAAAATGCCGATGAACAAAACTCCCCATTATCATCACTAAGTTGAAATGAATATTCAGAAAGATAAATATTTTTTCTCACCAGATATTCCACATAAATATCATTAAACTTTCTACTTTCAGAAGGAATCCTCCACAATGGATAAACAACTTCAATTATTTTCCCAAGATTTTTATAATCAAAACTTTCCATATTATTTCCCCACCTCTCCCGTTCACCCCGGTGCTGCATTGAACGGTGAGAGGATCAAACTCCTGACATACCCCCTATAGCAAATCCGTTAAAAAAAACTGTGCCCACCGGCGCAGTTTTTTAGGATTTACCTTTAAAAAAGTTCCGAGGAAGTGGCAACGACCGAGGTCTGCAGAATGTCGGAACAAAAAAAATGACTTAAGACCAAAGCCTTAAGTCATAAATTAAGTGGACGGTGAGAGGATCGAACTCCCGACATTCTGGGTGTAAACCAGACGCTCGTACCAGCTGAGCTAACCGTCCATAAGTTATATTTAATTTATACAATAAACCGAAACTTTATTCAAGTAGTTTCAGGTAAAAAAATAAAAAAAAAACTGATAATCCACTAGGAAATTATCAGTTTTTTTAAGACTCTAGAAATTAGTAATCCTTCTTTTCTGACTTGCGTCTTTTGTTCAAAAGCTTACGTTCCAAAGTTGTTTTCTTCTGGTGAAGAATTGAAGAAGGTTTTTCAAAATATTCGCGTTTTTTGTATTCACGAATGATACCTTCTTTTTCAACCATACGCTTAAAACGTTTAATTGCTTTTTCAAGGTTTTCTGAATCGTCAACCATAATTGTTGCCATAACTAATTTCACCTCCTTAAATTCGGCGAGTCCGTAAGATTTAACTATTTTATTGAATTTCAAAAACAAATTCAATAGCAAAAAATCAAAGAATCAGATATTTACTGAACAACAATATTAAATTTAAAAGATGCTGTTGTTATAGTATCAGCAGAATCGAATTTCCAGCGCATAATCTGATTAATAATTTCAGTTCTAACTGTTCCATTCAAAATCGCAGATGGAACCAGAATATTTGGTCGCAAAATAGAACCATCAGTTTCAATAGAAATTCTGATTACAATTGAAACAGACTGCTCAATAAGTTTCTGTGCATCTGTACTTAATTTAATTGAAAGTGGAGTTGTTGCAGAGCGCACTCCTCCTTCATTAAAGTTCAAAGTAATACTACCAGTTGAAACACTATTGGCTTTTGCCGGAGTTGAACTTGGGTTTGAAGTTCCTGTACTTGGGGCAGTATTAGCCTTTGCAATTGCATCAATCTGGCTTGCAGTTGAACTGTTTGCTGTACTTGTTGTATTTGTCTTCTGTGCAGTAGAAGAACTGGTTGTAGTAGTTGCAGCAGTAGATGAAGTTCCTGCAGTTCCAGAAATTGCACTCTGATTAGTTGTAGTCACCTTTTTAGGTGTAGAAGTTTGAGTTACAGGAGCTGGATCATCATCAAACATAGACCAGTCGAATTCCTGTTTTGGTTGAGTTTTTACAGGAGTTTTAGGCTGTTCTACAACCGGTGTAGTCTGA
The DNA here is from genome assembly GCA_045627625.1 of Treponema sp. GTDB lineage: Bacteria > Spirochaetota > Spirochaetia > Treponematales > Treponemataceae > Treponema_D. Next base: position 74,638 of record JAZQOB010000012.1, on the reverse strand, counting down.
ACAGGCTGTGATTGAATCGGCTGATCCTTTACTTCAACAACAGGAATGTTATCAACCTTTGGAGTTTCAACAGGCTTCAGATTTTTCTTTGTTGTCGTATTGTTTTTCTGAACAACTGGTTCTGGAGCGGCTACAGCAGCCTGAACTGGAGCTGGAACTACAGCTTCAACAACTGGCATTTCCTGTGCTCCCGCCGCAGCGGTTTCAGAAGGTTTTGGTGAGGAATTTTCTATTTTCTTTTCAACTGGAGGAAGATCAGCCAGAACAATTTGAACTGTCTTGAATTTTTCTTCAGCAGGCTTTTCTTTAGGTTTAATCGCAACTACAAGCACCAGAAATACAATCCAGAAACTTAAAGTAACAATTACACTCACAAGCATGGAAGACCGCTGAATTGGACTGTCTTCTCCAAACATTGGTAATGATATCATTCTTCCGACGCAGTCCTTAAGTTAATTACAGAAAAACCGTTTTCACGGATAATATCAAATATTCTTACAACAGTTCCATTTGTAACTTCCGAATCCGCTTCTAAAGTTACAGGGAACTCCTCTTTTGCAGTTTCGCCTGTATCGTACATTGAAAGCTCATAGCCCAATTCATCTTCAGAAACCAGTTTGTCGTTAAAGTACAAAACATCTTCAACTCCAGCTGTAATTGTAATACCCTGGGAAGAAGTTCCTTCCGAAGTATGACTGGTTGGCAAGTTCAATTTAATGCCAGGGAGAATAGCAAATGTTGTTGAAACAAGGAAGAACAAAATCAACTGAAATACGATATCCAGCATTGGAGTCATATCAATATTGGATTGAACTTCCCTTCTTCTTCGTCTTACGCTCATAAATTCCCCGGATTATCTTGCTTTTCCAGATAAAATCAGAATTACCTGTGTAACCTGAGCTTCCATTTCCGCAATTCGTTTATTTACATTTGTAATAAAGAAGTTATTGAAAATCAAAGATGGAATTGAAACACACAAACCTGCAACAGTTGTAACGAGAGCTTCGGCAATAGCAGCAGCAAGCAATGCAGGATCTCCCATTGAACCACCAGCACCTAAAACACCAAAAGCCTTAATGTTACCAGTTACAGTACCCAAAAGTCCAAGCATTGTGGCAATATTTGCAATTGTTCCTAAAGTTGTAAGGAATTTTTCAAGACTTGGAATTGCAAGATTCATTTCTGCATCAAGTACATCTTTTAAATCCCGTTCTTCAAGGCGACGAAAATCAATAGCTTTATGAATAACTTTTGCCATTGGAGTGTCTGCTGCAGTACATGCACCAGAACATTCTTCATATCTTCCATATGGCAAATCTGTTTCCAAAGTTTTAAGAAGTCTTTTATCTCTTTTGTTGATATTAATAAAATAGATTAATCTTTCAACAATAATAAATGTAGCAATAATTCCACAAATAAGAATTGGAATAATCAATATTCCACCAGATTTTAATGTCTGTAACATAATTTCTCCAAAAATTTATTAAAATAAGAATCTTACAAGAATCTTAACATTTCCACTGTCTTTAATATACTGGCCCGCATAAGTTCTTGGCTGCTGATCGAACAACTTAAGTAAATCTTCTGCTGACAAAACCAGTTTTACTTCAGATGAAAGTCCTGCAAAACCTTCAAAATTAATAACAGGAATCTTATCAGAACTATCCAATGCAAAACCAATATTACAGTCAGCTCCCCAGCGAACTTTTTCATCCTGAACAGACAGATCTACAAAGAAAGTCTGTTTATTTTCCAATGCAGGAGCATCTTTCCAGTTTGCATGCCATCTTAAAGTTCCTGCAAAGATTTTATGTCTGTAAGTAAGAGCAAGGTCAGTTGCAATAATTGTTTTATCAACCTGTTCAAACTTATACAAACCATCTACGCAGGCAGCACTCTGATAAACTGGACTCCAGACTCCATTACCAAAAGCTGTTTTTTCAAAATTAAAACCAATTTCCCCTGTAAATTCAGTCTTAAGAGGGAACTTAACATTTAACAACCCAAACCAGTTAGAAGTTTCACTAGGAATTACATCTATTGCAGAAAATTTATATGTTTTTTCAAGAATCTCACTGGAATTTCTGTTGGATTTTAAACCACCTTCCAGATCGATTGAAGTATTTCTGTCTGAATAATAAACAGGAAATACTGTAGAAATACCAAGATTAAATGGTGGAATTACTTTGTTTCCGTTTAATTTATCACCAAAAACAATTCCTGCTCCACCATAAAGCTTCATTTTTTCGTATTTCCAGGTTCCTTTTAAGTCGATTTCGCCACGATTTGAATAACGATTGCCGGCTGTAAGAGTTTTTCGCATATCGCCGTCATACCAGAAAGAACCAATCAAATCTGCAGTAAAGCTGTCATTTTCCCAGCCTGCATAAAGATTTGGACTTAAATCAAAAACTGAAGAATGGGCAATATAAGGTTCAATACCAGAGGCATTATTTACAATATCTGCATAACGAGTGTAATAACCAAGACCAATTTCGGTTCCAACATTAAAACCTTTAGGAAGCTCATAATTTACACGAGCATAACCATTCAAAGAGTTCTGATCTTCTGAATAAATATTATCAACTTTAGACTGAAGGCCGTTTCCTAAAGTTTCGTATTTTCCACCTAAATCAAGGCGAATCTTATTCCACTGGAAAGTTTTATCGAGGCTGATATTTGTATTTCTGTAGGAATAACCGTCAGAAAGATTTCTTCCCTTGTAACCAGCTTCTGAATCATGACTGAAGGCAATCCTAAATGGTTCATAACCTGTAATTCGTGAAACTGTAAAATTTCCGATAAATGCTGCAGGGAAACCTCCCCCTGCTTCTCCCTGGGCATAAACCTGCTTGTTATTACCATGTTCTTCTGAAATAACAACTTCACTATCTCCCTGAACCATTACATCAGGAAGTTCTGGAACGATTTTACCAGAGGAACTTTCGGTCTGAACTACATCTTCAAAATCAGGAACTGCAATAACTTCAATATCATTCTGCTCTGAAGTAACTACAGTTGTTAAATCTGGCAATTCAATAGAAGAATTGCTCTGGGCCCAAAGTCCAAAGGAAAAAAGAAGTCCAGTTCCTGCAATCAATAATTTTCTGCTATTCATAATATTTATCACGCCCCCTTAATTTAAAAGACTGTTTACACTTCTTGCCTGACGAGATTCAGGATACAATTTAATCAATAGAGCTGCAGTCTGCTGTGCATCTCCCCTCATATTTTCAGAAGCAAAACAATCTACTGCCGCATAAAGTGCTGCAGCGGCCTTGTTTGTCTTATCATTTCCACTTGAACGGTAATATTCTGCAGCCTTAAGATACATGCTGGCTGCATTCTGGTTGTCTCCAGTTTCTTTATAATAAGCGGCAACAAAATCACAGTTTTCGGCTTTATAATAAAATTCATCCCTGTCTTTCTGTAAAGGAATCAATTCCATAGCAAGCTTAAAGGCATCGTTTCTTGAACCATAAACTGCATAAAGCTGAACTAATTCTGAACCTGCATTTCGTCCTTTCTTTGTTGAAGAATTTCCGTTTTTTTCATATTCAGTCTGTTTTTCTACAATATGTCGGTCTGTTCCACCAACAATTTTTTCCAGTTCAATTACCTTTTTATTAACTCCATCACTAACTGCCTGAACCGGATATTTCTTTTCGATCTGCTGGGCAACAGTCAATGCTTCACCATATTTTTCTTCTGCATAAAAAGCTTCAAGAAGATTCTTCATTGCACTATAGCAATAAGTACTTTTTGGGAATTTTGAAATAAGAGTTTTATTCTGCATTACAGACTTGCTGTAATTTTTAAGCTGAAGATTACAATCCCCACAATAATAGTAAGCTGCATCAGCATAAGTTCCATTTGAATAATTATTTAAATATGCAGTAAAGCGGTTTTCTGCTTCGTAATAATTTCTACGGCTTAAATAAAGCTCTCCACGACGATAAAGGGATTCTTCAGCTTCCACAGTTTTTGGGAAATCCTGGAAGATTCTTTCATAAAGTCCATCACTTTTTTCAATGTCCCCTTTTCGCTCATAAACATCTGCCAGCTGGTAAAGACATTTAAGAGAAAAATCTGTTTTACTTTTTGTATAAGGTTCCAGAGTAGAAATTGCCTGATTGTAGTTTCCGCTGTCAGTATAAATTTCAGCACAGAAAATAATAGATTCCTGTTTATCTTTTTCGTTGAAAGAAATCTTTCTTAATTTTTCTGCCTGAACAGAAGCCTTTTCATAATCCCCGAGCAATACAGCTGCTTTTGCCGCATAAGAATAGGCTCTTCTGATATAGCTTAAATTTGGAGTTGAAAGATTTCCAAAATATTCAAAGTCATTATAGGCTTTCTGGTAATCCGCACTTTTATATTCAGCAAGAGCTTTATAAAAGAATGCTTCATCAGCATAACCGTTTTCTTTTGAATATTTTTTGTAGTAAGTATCCAGCTGAACAATTGCATCTGCCCAGTTACCAGTTTTAATTGAACAAAGTCCGCAAATGTATGTGGAATAAGGCTGATTTGCAGTTTTTGCATGTTTGTAGGCCGCATCATATTTTTTCTGATTATACAGAACTTTTGCAAATTCCAGTCGGTCTTCATTACTAAGGCTTCGGGAAGAATTTAATGCAACATAAATATCTGCTGCTTCCTGATTGCGTCCCTGTCTTCCAAGAATATTTGCATGAAGTGCTGCAGCTTTTGGAAGTTTACAATCCTTAATAATACTTTCTGCTTCTGCATAATTTCCCGATTTATAATAAGCCGCTGCTCCGTAATACAAAGCTTCATCATCCGGATAAAGAATATTATCAAAACAACTCTTAACTGCCACCCATTCGTTATTCAAGGCACGGCAATGAAGAAGAATTGAATAATAGGAATCCTGAATATGTGGAACGGTTGAAGAATTAACTCTACTTTCCAGAGCATACATGCCGACACAAACTCTTTTTGCCTGATCTGGAGTTAATCCTTCATCAAGTTTCATTTTGATTTCATAAAGCTGAGTTACTAAATCAGTTTCTTCTGTTTTATTTTCCTGGGCATAACCAAAGCATTCCCGTGCCTTCTTAAAATCTTTTGCGTTGTAAGCATCAATTCCAAGTCTTGTCCAGAAATCAGAAAGAATAGAACTAAAATCGTCCTGCTTTTCTTTGATTTTATTCAGCAAATCGGAAGTATTTACATCAAGATTTTTTGCATGAGAAATTGAATAGGCATTTTTTAGAGAAGAAACAGAAAGGCCTCTGTCTTTATTTTCGATAAGGCTGCAATACATGTTGTAAGCCTTAAGATATTCTCCAGTTTTTTCGTAAGCTTCTGCAGTGTAAAAAGAAATGAAAGCTCCAACTGACTCTGGCAATAATTTTATATCCAGCTGTTCATAAAGAGAAATCGTTTTTTCATACTGATTTAATGAGTTGTAGCACAAAATCAGTTTCTGACAGGCTTCGTAATAATCATTCTTACCAAAGTTCTTTCCGTTACTTACAACATATTCAAACAAAGGTTCTGCTTTTTCGTATTCTTCTTCCAGAAAATAAATTCTTCCTGAATAAAAAACTGCAGGATGATAGTATCTGAAATTTTCAGCCTTCTTTGCCATAGTACAACAATTATAGAAAGACTGAAGTGCCTCGTTTTTTTTGTCCATGTAGAACTGAGTTTTTCCGTATAAATACCAGAATTTATCCAGATCTTCATTTCCAAAATACATGGCAGGTAAAACTTTTGATAAAGCAGTTTCTGCTTCTTCGTATCTGCCAAGTTGAATTAAAGCTTCACTTTTTGAAAGACGGGCTGGAATAATAAAAACAGATTCAGGATATTTTTTTTCCATCTGTTCAACTTTTTCAATTACTCCAGGATAATAGCCCTGATTAATGTAAGTATTGATTTCGCTGTAAAGATTAATCTCTATAGAGTCCAATTGCTGGGGAAAAACCAGCCCAGCACATAAGAGTAAAATTGCAGTTAGAAGTTTTGCTTTCATAATTAAATCACTACAAATAAGTTTTTATAGTTCAGATAAAATTACTCTGGATAAAATCTTTCATCTGAACGGACTTTTGTTAAGTAAACAAAATCCTTTTTATAGATTTGACAGAAATCCGATAAATTATACTGTTTTCCATTCATAAATACAAAGCATCGGAAATTTCCATTTTCATCAAAATAAGGAAGGAAGGCAACACAATCGTTAAATACCTTTAATTCTGGTTTTGCAGTTCTGTCGGTTTCGCGAATTGCACCAAAATAAATTGTACCTGGATCTGTTGCAGCCAGAACATATAAAAGAGACTTAAGCATCTCAATGTTATAACCAGTGTTTTCGATAAATGTTACAGTATTGGAATATTTGTCTTTTGAAATGCTGGAAGCAAAAGGATTAATAGTAACATCAACTCCAGAATTAGCAAAACTATAATGTCTGCCTGTATAAACAGAAATTACAGCAGAAGAAAGATTTCGAATCCAGTTCAATGAAAAATAAAGGGAATATTTTCTGGATGCAACTCCCTGGTGTCCGATTTCTTTTACCTGAACAGTTTCTTCCAGTAAAGGATCCCGTTTTAATTTTCCACCGGCAACAGGTTCTACAAGACCATCTGCAATCCATTTAATAAATCCGGCAGATGAAAGATAAAGTTTATCTTCATCCCCTTCCATCATTGGTTTACCGTCAGAAATTTTTACGAGACCGTTTTCATCATACATGGCATCATCAGTCAAAACAATTTTTCCAAGTCGTTTCTGAATCATTCCTGCCATCTGTAAAACAAAACTGTAATTGTTTTTTGATACAGTAACATAATTCCAAGGTAAAGACCGTTCTGTAAGCTTAATTACATCATCAAAAGAAGTATAATAGAAGGATTCAAATGGAACTCCTGTAGAAACTCCCTTTGAAGCATAATTTCCGTAAATTACCATATCAGCTAAAGCAGTTCGTCCCTTTGGTGAAAACTGAACATAAACATCGCTGTCTTTTGCAAAATAATATCTTACGCGAATAGGTTTATCTGATTTTTTATCTTTAATTAAAACAAAACTACCAGGAATATCACCAGGATAAATTTCCTGATCTTTTACTACAGTTCCTTTATCGCTGATAATATTCATTTTGATTGTTGTGCAGGCAGAAACCATAATGTTATAGGTATCATCTGCTTCTTCCAGACTTACCTGAAATTTCTGTCCACCAGGTGTAGAATGAATTTCTGGGGCATTTAATCGAACAGATTCAAGAGGAGCTTCAAACCATTTTTCTGTTAATGTCTTTCTGATTTCTGATGAATCTGGAATTCCAAATCGGTTGTAAGCACAAAATGCTGGTACTGTAAATAAAACAGCCATTGCAATGCACAAAATTTTTCTATTCATAATTTCCCCTGAAAAATAGTTTCTGCAATAATTCTACTATATAATATATACAGTGATTTATTCAATTGATATATTATTGAATATAAATATAATGATTTTGTAAGCATAAAATTACAGAAAAAGAGGCTTGTATGAAAGAATATTCTAAGTCAGAAATGGAAGAAATCTACAGAAACAGAAGAAATCGAATGGCAGATTATCTTCAGATGAATAAAACAGGAGCTGCAGTTTTTATTGACAGCGAAGCCCACAGAGATCCTTCTATTCCATACTATACAGGCCATCCAAGTGATGCTGTATTAATCATTTTTGATGATGGTTATTCAATTCTTATTCCATGGGATGAAAATCTTGCAAAACAGCAGGCATTTTTTGATAAATTAGTACCTTATACCCGCTACAAGAACAACGATATTGATGCAGTTCGTGCAATCTTAAATGCCAACACCAGCCATGCCATGAATTCTAAAGTGGAATTGCCACCTTATCTTACATATTTAAACTATCTTGAATTCATTGATGCTTTAAGCAACTATGACTGCCGCTGTAAAAAAGACGGAGCTTTTGATTTTACAGTTAAATGCAGAATGGTAAAAGATGAATACGAAATTGAATGCACAAAAGAAGCAGCACGAATCGGAGATTTGATTATTGATTCTATCGAAGAAAAAATCCGTTCCGGCGAAATTAAGACAGAAATGGATACTGCCCTTTTAATCGAAAAAGAATGCCGTCTCCATGGCTGCGAACGAACTGGTTTTGATACTTTATGTGCAGGCCCTTCAAGAAGTTTTGCAATTCATGCTTTTCCTGGATATACTTCCGCTCCATGGCCAGCAGAAGGTCTTTCAATCCTTGACTTTGGAGTTGTTTACAAAGGTTACACCAGCGATACAACTGTTACTGTTGCAAAAGGAAAACTTACAGAGGAACAGGAAACTCAGCTTACTTTAGTAGAAGAAGCCTACAATCAGTGCCTTAAATTGTATACTCCTGATCATTACATTTGTGATGCCGCTAAAAAAGCAGACTCAGTATTTGCCACAAAAAAACGAAAAATGCCTCATACTCTGGGACATGCAATTGGCCTTGAAATTCATGAAAGCCCAAGAGTCAGCTCAAAAACTTCTCCAGAATTAAAGTTCCTTCCTGGAATGATTTTGACACTGGAACCTGGGCTTTACGATCCACAGATTGGTGGCACAAGATTAGAAAATGATGTTTTGATTACTGAAACAGGCAACGAAGTTATTACCCGTTCCAGAATCATCAGAATTGACTAAAAATTTTCACTGATAATTTTATCAATCAGTTCGTCAGCTTTAGCACAAAGAGTTACAGCTACGGACTGATCTTCAAGACTGGCAGCAAGAGATTTCATGATTTCCAGTACTTCCATAATCTGCTTGCTGTCTGGTTCTTCACCATAATTTATATCAAAGTCTTCAATTTCATCAGCATATTCTTCGGCAACTTTCAGCAAGCCTGGTTTTCCTGACATTTTAGAAATAATGTACTCAATTCTAGTACGCATATTTCCATAGTTATTTGTCTGTCGTTCAGAATCAGGTACAAAATCACAGAGAGAACGGAGTTTTTTGAACAGTTCAATTTCTGCTTCGTTTTCCATTGCCTCATCTTCAATTATTGAATCCTCAAAACCAGAATCTTCCATTGGCTGAACGAGACTTGACTGATTAAGAGTTTCGGCTTCGTAAGTTGAATCAATTTCAGGAATTGAATCTTCATCTTCAGTTACGGATTCTGCTTCAACCGGAGTTTCTTCAGAAATTTCTTCAGCAGGAACTTCTGTTTCAGAAGAAGCATCGACTGGCATTTCTGCTTCAGGTTCTGTTTCTGTATCACCTAAAAGTTCATCACCTAAATCATCATAATCATCATAATTGAATGCTTCTTCTGTTTCTGGTGAAATGTCGTTTTCATATTCAGCTTCGTTTCCAAAATCAGAATCAAACAATTCGCTGTCTGCCTGAGGATCTACAGGAGTTTTATAATTTTCAAAAGGAATTTCTTCTTCAACCGGAGGCTCTGGAACTTCAACAGAAGGTTCAATTACCTGTTCTACTGGCTGAGAATTATTCTGTTTTACTTCTGCAATTTCGTTATCCAAAGCAGCAAGTTTTTCTTTTAATTCTTCGTGCTGACCTGCCAGCTGACTAACCAGTTTCTGGGCATCCATAGCAGCATCCATTGCATAACGGGCAGATTCTCTAGCGGCTTCATGAGCCTTTCGTTCCATTTCCTGTGCAAAAGCATTCTGATTTCTGTAATCCTCAAAAGGATTATAGGATTGAGAAGGAGAAGCAAAATCATTTTCAGGAGCAGCAAAATCAGAACTTCCTGTACCAGAAGCAGAATCTCCAGCTCCACCAAAACCATTACTTCCAGAATCTGAATCAGATCCACCAAATCCATTCCCAGAATTAGAATTTCCAAAACCATTGTTTCCAAGACCAGAATCTGAGTTTCCAAAGCCCTGGTTGCCAGAACCAAAATCATCACTCAAGCCAGAGTTTCCACCGAAGTCTGAATCAAATGGAGATTTTCCAAAATCAGAACTGTCACCCATACCAGCCCCGTCCCCACTTCCAGAATCAGAAGAATCGGCAGAAGATCTTTCGCCAGCATTTCCATAACCTGAGTTAGAATTGTCAGGGTAAGAAGGTTTATTAAAATCATCATCAGCAGATGGAGTTGAACCAAACATATCAAAAGGATCAATTTCATCTTCACCGGCAGAAGAAGTATTTTCCGGTTCGGTGTAGAAATCTTCATCACCAGAAAAATCTGCATCAGGAACCAATTGTTCTGCCTGGGATTTTGGTTCATCTTTTTCAAAATCCTGGAATGGTGAAATATCATCTGCATCATCAAAATCCAAAGCTTTTTCAAGAGGTTTGTCATTTTCAAAAGGCGAGAATGAATCCTCCATTGGGTTTCTGTCTGATTTTGAATCCATAGAATCGGCAAATGGAGAATCGACAGAAGGTTTTTCAGTTTCAGCTTCAGTTTCTTCTGCTGGCATTGCCATATTATCTTCAGGTTCAAGACTTGGTTCTATATCAAGTTCCTTGTCCAGGTCGTCAAAGAAATCATTTTCTTCTTCAAGAAGAGCTTCTCCCATAGGAACATTATCTCCCATGGAACCAAAATCAAATTCCTCTTCAGTATCAGCAGTTTCTTCTGCAGGTGCTGGAACATACAAATCTTCATTCATTTGAACAGAAGCTTCTTCAGGTTTTTCTTCCTCTTCAACTTCCTGCTGTTTCTGAAGCATATTTGTAAGATTCTGAATCTGTTTTTCTGCAAGAATATTTGGTTTCTTTAAGTTCTGACTCTTATTGTAAGAATCGATTGCTGATTCATAGTTTCCGTTTTTAGAATAAATTGAACCAAGCATATTATAACCGGCAGGATTCTGAACATTTTTTGCAACAAAGTCTTTAGCAAATCGTTCAGCCTGAACATAATTACCTTTCTGTGCATAGCGACCTGCTGCAGACAAAAGATAATCCTTGTACTGACGGTTAATCTGGTTGATTTTTCCAAAATATTCAGAAGCTTTTACTTCATCATCAACACAAATACAATACTGTCCGTACAAATCCAGAACCTGAGGATCTGATCCTTCACTTTCAACATACAGTTCATCAACATTTACCTGGGCCGCATCAAAATCTTCAACAGAAAGCAAAGTATGAACATACTGTTTTTTTACATCTTTATTGTTTGGTTCCAGTTCAACAGCCTGACAGATAACTTCCAGAGCTTCACCTGGTTTTTCTGATTTTTCAAGAGCCTCTGCAAGCCCCGAAAGAATTGCAACATTTTTATCATCAACCGAATTGGCTCTTTTAAATACCTTTGCAGCCCCTTCATAATCATACTGTTCAAGATAAATCTTTCCTAAAATCGAAAGCATCTTTGAATCATTTGGATGAAGTTCAATTGAATGGCGAACTAAATCAGAAGCCTCTTTAGTTTTCTGACATTTAATGAGCAGATCAGAATAATCTTTAATTGCATCACTCCAACCCGGCTTTACTCTTAATGACTGTTCATAATATCTTATGGCGTCATTATACATTTTTGCTTCCTGATAACAGCGGGCAAGGTTGTAGTTCAAAATCGGATGATTCTGGTCAATCTGAAGTCCACGCTTAAAAGCAGAAACCGCTTTAGGATACTGTTTTTTAGCAAGATAAATATTTCCAAGATGATTATGTGCCAGAACATCAGATGGATTTTCTCCAATTACCAGTTCAAAGGCATCAATAGCATCATCATAGTTACCCATTTCTTTATAAGTAAAACCAAGATTATAATTTACATCATGAGACTGACGGCCTTCGTCCTGTGCCCTCTGAAGAATTTCAACAGATTCTTCATAACGGTGAAGGCGACGGAAAATTGCACCAAGACTGTTCATGGCATCAATATAATGTGGGTAAAAAGTAATAATCTGTTCGTAATAAGGAATAGCTTTTTCGTCTTCCCCTGCTTTTACATAAATGGCACCAATTTCTCGCAGATAATCTACATTGGAAGGATCATCTTTTAAAAGCTGTTTGTAAAGTCTTGCAGCAGTCTGAAAGTCTCTGGCAATTACAGCTCCCTGGGCTCTGGTCAATACAAGATTTTTTTCATTAACTGTACTCATTTATATAAACTCCTTCCTACTTTCTAAGACGATCCAAAGGTCTTGCAAAAACTTCTTTTGACAGCTGACCAACTATTCGGTCATCCCTAGAAGACCAGGAGGCTACTGCAAAATAATAAATCTTTCCATTTTCAAGACCTGTAATCTTAAATGAAGTTACATTTCCCGCTTTGATTGGAGAATCACCTTCAATTGCATATCGTCCAAGATATTCACCAGGTCTTGTACCATAATAAACATAGTAGCCGCCGGCTGTATCGTCTACTGAATAATTCCAGGTTAAAGTTACACAACCATTTCCTGCTTCTGCTTTTACTGTAAATGGAGGAAGAGGCAATGGAAGTTCTTCAAAGTTCAATTTAATGGAAGTTACAGATGGAGATTTAGATCCGTCCCCGTCAGGATAAATATCGCAGGCAAGCTGGAAGTACATTCCAGAGATTCCTTTAATTTCCTGTCCGTTTTCTACAGGTTTCCATTTTGGATAAGAATCGTTCCAGTTGAAGTAGTTGTCTCCTGAACGAACATAAAAGCAAACATCTGTCTGAGATGGAATATTTGTTTCTGCTTCGATTGAATTCAAAATTGAACCAGTTGAAACAACAATTGGCTTTGTTACAAAACGACCGCCAGTTGGTTCATAAAGCATTCTGGAAACTTTTCCTGCAGTTTCTGCCGACTGATAATCTGGAGTTGAATATGGACGGCGAAGAATACGGATATCATCAATTTTGCCTGTATAGTCAGAACAGAAAGAAACTTCTGAACGGCGGCCTAAAATCACAAGACCAATTTCTCCACCTTCCCGTCCGTTGGAAGTAATATATTTAATGTCTTCAGTTTCCCCGTTCACAAGGTACTCAAGAACACCAGTTTCGCAATCATATGAAAGAGCATGATAAGTCCAGGTATCAGGAATGATGGTTTTGCTTCCCTTTACCATTACTTCAGTTTCTGTATTTACGCCTTTATAGGAATCGAAAACATTTGAAAGAGTCCATTCCAGATGACCGCCATTGAAAGAACAGTTGATAAGCTGGTAGATTAATCTTCCCATTACATTTTTAGAAGATTCCCAGTTCATAATGATTTCACCGTTTTCCGAAAGAGATGGACAGAGCCAGAATTCAATGGAGAAAGAACCCATCAATCCTTCAGAACCAAAGAAAGTTCCAGGTTCACCAATGATTTTCATTCCACCAATATTACGACTTAATCCAGCAGATTTTTCCATAATAGACTGGGATGAAATCTTCATATTATTTTTTACAACTGAATAATCCCCTTCTGCAATTATGGACGAAGGATTTTCAAAGTTTATTAACAAATCGGTATAATCGTCATATTTAAATGAATTAGTTGCCAGCTGAATACAATCGTATCCATAGCGTCCTTTTCCAGTTGTAATATTTTCCGATGACTGAAAAACTGGCCATCCGGCTTTTCCCCCCAGAACCACTTCTTTTGCAAAAAGAGAAGTGCTAAGCAATAATGTGGATAAAAGTACAACTGTTTTCTTTACTGAATATTTTTTCATATAAACCACCGCTTTGTTTATCGGTTAATTAATTTTATAATTTAATCACTTTTTTAGTCTAGTGATTTATTTGGTTCTTTCCATTATAATTAAGATTGATTATGGCAAATAGTTACAGAGAAATCCTTCATCAGACAGCTCTCAAAGCTCCTCAATCCAGTGGTGTCTATCTTTGGCGCAACAGCGAAGAAACTGTCATTTATGTAGGAAAAGCTAAAAACTTAAAGAACAGACTCTCTTCATATTTCTCCGGCCAGCAAAGCATAAAAACACGGCTTCTTATTTCTCATGCTGTTTCTATAGAATATATTACCACAACTAATGAATATGAAGCTCTTATTCTCGAAAACAATCTTATTAAAAAATACAGTCCCCGTTATAACATCAACTTGAAGGACGGAAAATCTTATCCGGTTTTAAGAATTACAAAAGAGGAATATCCAAAGATTTTCAAGACCCGCCGGATCCTTCAGGACGGTTCAACTTATTTTGGACCATTCCCAGATGTTTATGCCCTGGACACTTTTATTGAAGTAATATTCAAACTCTATCCAGTACGACATTGCCGAACTTTAAGAAGTCGGGAAACTCCCTGCCTCTACTATCACATGAAGCAATGCAAGGCACCCTGCTGTAATAAAATTTCAAAAGAAGAATATAACGAATATATAGATGAAATTGCCCGACTTCTGGAAGGGAACGGCGAAGAAACTGTTGCAAAAATGACAGAAGAAATGAAAGCCGCCGCAAAAGATCTGAATTTTGAAAAAGCCGCAAGACTTCGGGATGGAATTAAAGCTCTTATGGTTTTACAGAATCAGAATATTGTTGAAAGTTTTGATTCAGAAGACCGTGACTACATTTCCTTTTACCAGGAAGGAGAACTGGTTAGCTTTACAGTACTCAAAGTTCGCCATGGAAAACTTTTGGGTCGTGAACATTATCGTGTAGAAAGTTTGAACGATGACAATGACTTGATTGGTGAATTCATGGCGGTTTATTATGAATCGGAAGTCACAATTCCACCGGCAGTTTATATTCCTTTTACCAATGAATATGAACATATTTCCCGCTGGCTGAAAGAAGAAAAGAAATCAGATTCAAAAATAATTGTTGTTACAACTGAACACTCAAAAGAAAAACTGGAAAACCGGGAAAATATTCCTAATTCACAGTTGCCTCGAGATATTGCTGCAATTCAGATGGCTTTCCAGAATGCTCACGAAGATATTATCAGAAGACTTCGTGACAGAGGTGATACACCTGCAATGGAAGAACTTAAGGAAAAACTGGGGCTTGATTGTCTTCCTGTTAGAATTGAAGGCTTTGATATTGCTCATATTGGTGGAAAATGGCCAGTTGCTTCCCTTATCAGCTTTTACAACGGAAATCCTGACAAAAAGAATTACCGTTACTTCCGCTTAAAAACAACCGACGGACTTATAGATGATTTTGCTTCCATGAAAGAAGCAGTATCCCGCCGTTACACAAGACTCATAAATGAACAGGCTGATCTTCCAGATTTGATTTTAATCGATGGTGGCATTGGGCAGGTAAATGCTGTTGAAAGCATTTTAAATTCTCTTGATTTGAATATTCCTGTTGCGGGGCTTGCTAAACGGGATGAAGAAATCTACCTGCCAGGAAACAGTACACCAATCTGTCTGCCAAAGCGAAGCGATGCCTTAAGACTTTTGCAGAGAGTTCGAGATGAAACTCACCGATTTGCAACCAGCCGTAACCAGAATCTTCGTACCAAAGAAAATACAGATTCAATATTCCTCGAGATTCCAGGCATTGGCGAAAAACGAGCCATTACCCTTCAAAAGCAATTTACTACTCTGGAAAATCTTGCCGCGCAGGAAGAGTCTGCTATTGCACAGGCAATCCATGTAAAGGCTGATGTGGCTTCGGATATTCTTCTTTACGCAAAAGAATTGTTAAAACAGCGAAATGAAAAAAAGGATTTACAGAAACTTTCATTAGGAGTAAGTGGAACTACAAAAGAAAAGGCCGCCCAGGCACAATACATAGACGACCTTGCTTCACTAGCATTAAAAGCTGCAGAAAATCCAGAAGATTATGAATAACTATAGATTTTCCATTTCTTCCTGAACTTCTTCCTTTACATATTCATCTGTAGTTTTTCTGATTCGATTCTTAGAAAAATTTCTGCAGGAACTGATAAGTCCAATAACCCCCAGCATTCCAAAAAATGTTGAAATGTAAAGAACTGTAAGATTTTTAGAAAGACTATGCTTCTGCCAGTTCAATGCAGAAAAAACAAGAATTGCAGCAACCCCACAAACAATCAGCAAACTGAGGCAGAAAGAAACAGCAAAAGTAATTGCAGGACGATTTTTTCCTTCAAAAAATTTATCCAGTTTCTGATTAATAGAATTAGATGTTTTATAGTAGAAGTTGCTTAATTTTCCCATTTTTTCCCCACTTTTATAATTCTTATTTAATAAAAACTTCTGCCAGTGCAACAAAAGCTGGAATTGTTACCATACATAATACGCTGGTAATCGAAACAATCATACTTGCATAAGTTGCATTTTTTTCAAAAACACAGGCAAGGCTTGGAACAGAAGTGCCAGCCGGACAAAGCGAACAGATGTAGATAACAAAAATCATAAGTTTTGCATCAGGCATCCATGCAAAGATTTTGTAAACTATGAATACAAATACTAAGTTAATTATAGAACATATTACCAGTCTTACAAAACAGAATTTAATGATTTTAAATAAAAAGTCCATTGAATCCGGTTTCTTAAAACCTGCCAGCAAAATTCCCAGAAGAATCATGGCCACTGCAGTATTAACATCTCCAATCATTCTTAATGGATGAGCAATTGGTTCTGGCAAAGTAAATGGACAGCAGAAAACGATAATTCCAAGACAAACTGCAATAATATTTGGATTTGTTAAAATCTTTTTAATGTTAACTCCACCACTAACCTGATAATAACCCCAGGTCCAGAGCAAAACATTAAACACAACCAGGTATCCCATTAAAAAGAATACCCCTTCATCCCCAAAAACTCCACGGATTAAAGGAATACCCATAAAACCACAATTGGTAAATACTATTCCAACTCTATCCAGCTGATTATAATCTACATCTTCAGGCTTCTTGGAAAAAGTACATAAGAAAGCTACACCCATCATAAGAAAATGCACTGCAAGCGCAAGAACTACAACAAAAATAAACTGCTTTAACTTAGAAGGATTAAACTCAATGTTGAAGGAATTAAAAGCCATAAGAGGATTAATCATATACAAAAGAAGCTTACTTAAAAATTTCTGTTCCTTTTCATCAACTTTTAATGCCTTAGCAAAAATAAAACCAACAGCCATAATAAACAGCATGGTGGATAACTGTTTAATTACTAATAAATACATGGCTGCAATTATACTGAATACTTTTTCTTTTCTCAATTCATAGTACTTGAAAAAAAATTCTTTCTGTTATATATTATTAAGCATCGCCGGGATGGCGGAATTGGTAGACGCCCAGGACTTAAAATCCTGTGTCGAGCGATCGACGTGCCAGTTCGATTCTGGTTCCCGGCATGACCTTCCTGAAATCCAGGAAGGTTTTTTTGTTTAAAGTAATTTTTATTTTTCAGTATATTTTTCTATGTTGTTCAAATCCTATAAAAACTACTGAAAAACAAAAAAAAGTTCAACGAAGAAGTCTTTAACTTAATTCTTCTTTCGAACTTGCCAACTAAAAAATTAAGTTGCAACGGAGAAAACTAAAAAGGTCATCCGCAGCTATTTGCCGAATGGCATAAAAATAAACAATTAAAATGCAAAGCATTTTAATTGTTTATTTCCCAAAAAGCGTGTCGACTATGACCTTTCTTAGTTTTTGCAGTGAAAACTTAATTTTTTTGATATTTCAATTTAATCAGACTTCGCAGTTTGATTAATTTTATTGTTATTTTTCAGGAGCTTTTATGGAATTCCACTCTTATTCTATTACTTGCGCATTTTCTTCAATCGATGCCATTCGCGACAAACATGTTACTATCATGGGACTTGGTCTCAACGGTGGTGGCGAAGCGGCAGTTCGTTTTTTCTTAAAGAAAGGTGCCTATGTCCTTGTAACAGATATGAAAACCCAGGAACAGCTCCAGGCAACAGTAGATAAAATCAACAATGATCCAGAATTAGATACATCCCGCCTTACCTACCGTTTAGGCGAACACCGCATTGAAGATTTCGAAAATGCAGACTGTGTAATCAAAAATCCTGGTGTAAAATACGAAGGCAACAAATATCTTGCCGCAGCAAAAGCTATCGAAACTGACTTAAGTGTTTTCCTTCGCTTTACAAAAGCTCCAATCATTGCCGTTACAGGAAGTAAAGGTAAATCTTCAACCGTTAGTGCAATCTATCATGGATTAAAAACTGCCGGTTACAGAACATACCTTGGAGGAAACATTACCGTAAGTCCATTAACTTTCTTTGATGAAGTTGATATGGATACTCCAGTTGTAATTGAATTTTCATCATGGCAGCTGGCAGATTTAAGAGGCAGAAAAGTTCTTAAACCTTATATTTCAATTATTACAAAAATTGTTCCAGATCATCAGAACTGGTACGGCAACATGGAAGACTATGTTTCAGATAAACGCCTTATTTACGCAGATCAGGACGAAGGCGATTATGCAATTTTTGATGATGGAGAAGATGAACCAGGAACTGGTCCTGCTTGTGGTGGAACCTGGGGAGATTTATTTGCATCAGAAGCAAAAGCAACAGTTCTCCGATACGGTAAAAATGGATTACGAAAAGGTTTTGGAGCCTGGCAGACAACAGATAAAAACGGAAATTTCATTGGAAAAGTTTTCTTGAACCGCATGGACGAACCAGAAACAGTTCTTTCTACCCTTTCAGTTCCTGGTGACCACATGAAAACAAATGTATTAAATGCCGCACTGGTAATGTATTTAATGAACATTTCAGCTAAACGCACAGAAGAAATCTGCGGAAACTGGCAGGGCATTGAACATCGTCTCCAGTATTTCCACAGCTGGAAGAATACAAATGGAACAACATTCAAATTCTATAACGATTCCTGTGCTACAGTTCCAGAAGCTGCCGCAGCCGCAACTAAAGCCTTCAAAAAACCTGTAGTTCTTCTTACAGGAGGAACTGACAAAGGCCTTGAATTAGATATTCTTGAAGAAACCTTAAAAACTTCCCCAGTAAAAGATTTATACTTCCTTGCAGGAACAGCAACCGACAAACTTCTCCCAGGATTAGATAAAGCAGGTATCAAATACCACGGCCCATTTACATCTCTGGAAGATTTCTACAAGGAATTAAAACAAAATATTTCCACTTGTTCAGAAAAAGAAGATCAGATTGTTGTATTCTCTCCTGGAGCAACTTCATTCGGTATGTTCAACAATGAATTTGACCGTGGAAATAAGTTCATGAATGGAATCAAAGCCAATTTCTAAACCCTTAGACTGATTCTATTTATAGTATTTTTTATTTGAAAAATCCTTAATCCCAATATATAATTTTAAGTATACTTAAAATATTCATTAAGGATTAAAAAATGATTGTAATCACAATTCTCCTTCTTGTAGTATTCTTCGCCGTAATGATTGGCGTAGGAATCTACTCACGCCGTCAAGCAACCGATGTAAATGGGTTCGTTCTTGGTGGTCGTAGTGTTGGTCCATGGCTTACAGCTTTTGCTTTTGGAACATCTTATTTCTCTGCAGTTATCTTCGTAGGATATGCAGGTCAGTTTGGTTGGCTCTTCGGTCTTGCTTCAACATGGGCAGGTCTTGGAAATGCCCTTATCGGTTCCCTCCTTGCATGGAACATCCTTGGACGAAGAACTCGTATCATGACTCAGCACATTGATGCTAAAACAATGCCTGACTTCTTCGGAAAACGATTCGATTCGACACCTCTTAAAGTTGTAGCTTCTCTTATTGTATTCGTATTCCTTATTCCATATACAGCTTCTCTTTACAACGGATTGTCTTCTCTCTTCGGTCTTGTATTCAACATTCCTTACTGGGTTGTAATCCTCATTATGGCTGTTCTTACAGGTTTCTATGTAATCTTCGGTGGTTACATGGCAACAGCAATCAACGACTTCATTCAGGGAATTATCATGCTCGTTGGTATTTCTGCAGTAATCCTTGCAGTTCTCTCACAGAATGGGGGTCTTCTTGAAGCAACACAGAAACTTTCTGCTGTACCTGCTCAGGGTTGGACAGGTGGTGCATTCACATCATTCTTCGGTCCTGATCCATTATTCCTTCTTTTCGTAGTAATGCTTACTTCACTTGGTACATGGGGTCTTCCACAGATGGTTGGAAAATTCTATGCAATCAAGAGCGAAAAAGACATTCAGAAAGGAACTATCATTTCTACAGTATTCGCAATCATCGTAGCTGGTGGCTGTTACTTCCTCGGAGGTTTTGGTCGTCTCTATGCAGACAAAATTGCATTCTCTGCTAACGGTAAACCACTCTTCGACTCAATCGTTCCAGCTATGCTTTCTACATTGTCTCCAATCATTATTGCAGTTGTAATCGTACTTGTACTTTCTGCTTCAATGTCTACACTTTCTTCATTAGTTCTTACATCAAGTTCAACATTCACTCTTGATGTTATTAAACCAGCTTCTAAGAAAGAAATGACAGAAAAGAAACAGGTATTCATCATGAGAATCTTCATTGTATTCTTCATCATTATTTCTGCTGTAATCGCCGTATTCAAAGATGCTAATCCTGGTGTAACATTCATTGCACAGATGATGGGTGTTTCTTGGGGTGGTCTTGCAGGTGCTTTCCTTGCTCCATATCTCTACGGACTTTACTGGAAAGGTGTTACAAAAGCTTCAACAGTTGTATGTTTCATCTGGGGTACAGGTCTTGCAATTACACAGTTCGTAATTTCAATGTGTGGTGTTGATGTTAGTGCATGGGGTCCATTCTTCGGACTTATGTTCAAAACAAGTATCCATTCAGGTGTATTCGCAATGGTTGGCGGTTTGATTATCGTTCCAATCGTAAGCTTGTTCACACCAAAAATGAAGAAAGAATCAGTTGATGGAATTTTCAATTGCTACAACGAAAAAGTAACAGTTTCTAACACAGTTTCTTTGGCTGACTAATTAATGTGGGGGAAGACTCCCCCTCGTTACAAAAAAAATGCGTTGTGATTTTCACAACGCATTTTTTTTTACACTACCCCCTCGCCTAAGGGGCAAGCCCCTTAAAAACCCCGGAAGTTTTTTTTTCAAGAGTAATTACAGCTTAAAGTTCAAAGCAGAAACTACAGCTGCAATTCCCGCACGTCCAACATTTGAGCTTTTTCCAACACCCCAAACCTGACATCCATCTTCTTTTGTAATCTGAACATAAGCAATAGCTTTTGTATCAGAACCTTTACCAATAGAATGTTCATGGAAAGATGTAATATTGAATTTTGGAGCAGGAGTCTGTTTCATTGCAGCAACGAAAGCATCCAAAGGACCATTACCGTTTGCAGCAATTGCATACTGTTTGCCTTCCCATTCAACTGTAGCCATAGCAGCTACCTGTTCTTCAGCTTCAGAACCTCTTTCACCTTCAATGTGGCGTTCTGTAATATCAAGAACATTCAAAGGAGCTTTAGTATTAAGCCATTTTTCAGCAAAGATATCGTATACTTCTTTAATCTGTAATTCACGCTGAGCTTTATCAGCAGCATTCTTAATAACTTCACCAATTGCAGGATGCATAGCTTTTGGAGCAATAATGCCAAAGTCATTTTCGAGAATATAAGCAGCTCCACCTTTACCACTCTGGCTGTTAATACGGATAATACCTTCATACTGACGGCCAATGTCATGTGGATCGATTGTAAGATATGGAACATCCCACAAGGCATTTTCGTCCATTTTAACTCTTGCAGCCATACCTTTTCTGATTGCATCCTGATGAGATCCAGAGAAGGCTGTAAATACTAATTCACCAGCATATGGAGTTCTTGGATGAATGTTCATACCAGTAAGACGGATATAATCATCAGAAACTCTTTCGATATCGCTAAAATCAAGTTCTGGATCAACACCCTGTGTAAACATATTCAAAGCAACATTTACAATATCAAGGTTTCCAGTTCGTTCACCATTACCAAAGAGACAACCTTCAACACGGTCAGCACCAGCCAAAAGTCCCAGTTCACACTGAGCAACACCTTCACCGCGGTCATTATGGTTATGGAGTGAAATAATTACACTTTCACGGTCAGAAATGTTCTGGCAGAAGTATTCAATCTGATCAGCAAACTGATTAGGCATTGCACATTCTACAGTTGTAGGAAGATTCAAAATAATTTTCTTGTCTTTAGAAACTCCCCATTCCTTCATAACTGCTTCACAAACTTCGAGAGCATAATCAACTTCTGTCTGAGAGAAACTTTCTGGTGAATATTCAAGGCGAAGTTCTGTACCTTCCAATTTAGGAAGACAAGATTTAACACATTTAACACCATCAATAGCAATCTGTTTGATTTCTTCTTTTGATTTACCAAAAGTATAGTTTCTCTGTGCTGGAGAAGTTGAATTATAAATATGGAAAATTGCCTTTTTACAGCCTTTCAAAGCTTCAAAAGTCTTGTAAACAAGATGTTCACGAGCCTGACAGAGAACCTGTAATGTTACATCTTCAGGAACATGATTATCTTCAATAAGACGACGCATAAAATTAAATTCAGTATCAGAAGCAGAAGGGAAACCTACTTCAATTTCTTTAAAACCAAGTTTTACAAGAAGATCAAAATATTCCAATTTCTGTTCAATTCCCATTGGGTTAATCAAAGCCTGGTTACCATCTCTAAGGTCAACAGAACACCAGATTGGAGCCTTTGTAATTTCCTTGTCAGGCCAGGTTCTGTTCTTTAATGGTACAGATTCAAATGCTTTGTACTTTCCGTTTACTTTCATTTTTTTAATCTCCTATGTAATCTTTAGTAAAAAAAAGACCCGCCGCAAGTGCGACAGGCCTTTGTTCTATCTAAATGATTTTATTTAGATATTATATAAACACGACTAAAATACTACCCATCGACTTGGTTATTTGTTCGAGAAAGATAGTAGTAGTAGCAGTAAGTTTTTAATATTCATAATTTGAATTTATTCCAAAATCAGATAAAAGTCAAGACTAGAACTTTACTAATGTCTCAAACAGGCTCTGAAGCTTTTCTACAAAGTTCTTTGTGTCAGCTTTAAGTTCAATCAGGAAGGAATTTTCATTTAACGAACCAATTACACTGTCCATTTCCTGCTTGCTTCTATAAACCATGTTTCTGTAATAATCTGTATAATCTTTTTCACGAGATTCAACAGCCGCATTATAAATATCACAGGCATATACTTTTACATCATCGTTTACATCTTTATAAATGTCATATGTAAACTCTTCGATTGGACGAGAATAAAGCTGTTCAAGCAGATACAAAGCATATCGTACTTTATACAGTTCATATTCTTTCTGACAGCTGTTATAAAAGTTATGAACCTGTTCCCAGTTATTAATCTTGTTTTCTTTTATTAAATCAAACAATTCCCTGATTTTTGCAGAAGGAATAATCTGTCCACCAGCATTTTCCCATTCTGTATACAAAGGAAGTTTTCGGATTTTTTCAATAAGCTGGAAAGTCAAAGAACTTACATTTTCAGATGCACAGTAATCCATAAAAGTTCTTACTGCAAAGTATTTAATTACCTTTCTGTAAGTTTTATATGCTTTTACAGGCTTATTAATGATAGCACCATATTTTTTCTGGCACTGCATATCCATCAAAGAGAATACAGCTTTAGGATTTTGATGCAGATAATCTTTTGCAGTCTGATAAACTTTTTCTGCAGAAGTAATCCCTTTCATCTTTTCATAACCAATTGACTGTAAATACTGAGCAGTAAGGCCAATAATTCTATCCAGAGCTTTAAGAATTTCTTCCATTGTATCTGGAGCCATTGGATCTGTTTCGATATTCTGAATTTTAATCTTTCTGCGGTCTCGTTTAATAAACTTGTTTCTATTTCGGGAAATAGCAAACATGTCATACATAAACCACCAGGCAGGAATAATAGAAATTGCCTGATTTTCCCCCTGTCCCGGACTTACAAGTGCAAAAGGATAAGGAATATCAAGTTCATACTGATAGCTTCCTTTTGAAATTAAATCAAAGGATGCAAATCTTGAATTATGCTTAAAGTCACTGCACAAACCTGGCCAGAAACCCCGTTTTGCAAAAATTTCACCATCAGGACTTCGGGAATTATGATTACTACCAATAGTTGCCCCAGAAGCAATATTCGACTGTCCCATAATTGTAGTAGCAATAAGGAAGGAAGAGTTGTGATGCTGTTCATGGAAAGGAAAAATCAAGTTATTCAAGATTTCACAGCAGGAAACAGTAGAATTGTCTCCAAGAACTGAGTTCAAAAGTCTTGCACCATACTTAACCTGACAGTTTCTTCCGATTACAAAACGAACGGCAATAGCCTGATAGAAAACATGGCATCCATAACCAAGAATACCATTTACCATTTCTACCCCTTCTCCAATCTGAGTTTTTTCCTCTTCTGAAGAAAGAATAGTAATATTTTTAAGTTTTAAAGCACCTTTAATGTAGGCACTTTTACCAATTTTTGTGTCTTTAATAATATTAGAATTTTTAATTACAGAATCATCATCAACAGTTCCAAAAGTATTTAAATCTTTTGTAGTTCCAAATTCTGTAAGCTCCATAAACCGCTGTAATAGTTTAGGATCATCCCGATAATGAGACCAGATGTAGGCATCCGCAGAAATCATAGATTCAAAAGGAAGAATTCGGCGGCCATCATTTTCGTTAGCAACACCAATCCAGATTCTATGTTCTTCTGGTTCTCCTTCTTTTATGATTCCATTTCCAAATTTTGAGTGATTTGTACAGCACATTTCCTGTACATTAAAAATAATTACTCTGTTTCCAATTCTGTAATTATCAAAGAAAGAAACATTCTTAATTACATCATAATCACCAGTAACAATATTCTTTAAGCTGGAATTGTAAATACCACAGTTCAGATGAAGGTCGTTGTAAACAATTTTTGCATCAGCAATTTTTCCAAGAATAGTAAAACCTTCAAAATAATTATCTACAACAAGATTAGGATTAAAGCCATCTGGAGAAGCATCAACATAAAAGTTCTTCCAGCTGGAATCTGCATTAGAGTTCTGGTTGCCTTCAAGAATTTTAATTTCTTCTTCTGTTAAATGTCGTTTTCCGACTAAAAGAGCCTCATCTACAACTACAGGAGATGAAGCTGTCTGCATTTCAACTTTTACCATAAAAAATTAACTTGAATTATCTTTTGAATTTTCTTGCCAAATCAGCAAGCTGTTTCATATCCATTCCCTTAAGGCTGTTCATATCAAGTCCAGCTGGTAATCCGCCAGCTCCACCTAAACCGCCCATAGCGCTTGGATCCATTCCCATGCCTAACTGATTCATCATTCTACCCTGCATACCACGGTTGCGGGACATTTTTTTCATCATAAGCTTTGTTTTTTCAAACTGCTTAAGAAGTTTGTTTACATCAGCAACAGAAGTTCCAGAACCTTTTGCAATTCTCTTGCGGCGGCTTGGACCAATAATAAGATGATTCAATCTTTCTTTATATGTCATTGACTGAATAATAGCTTCGTTTTTCTTCATGCTGCTCATATCAAGGGAATTAGCATCAACTCCACTCATACCAGGCATCATATCAAGCAAAGACTGCATTGAACCCATTTTCTTTACCTGCTGGAACTGTTCAAGCATATCCTGCAAAGTAAATTCATTTCGCTGAAGTTTCTTCTGCATTTTGAGGGCAGCTTCGGCATCTACAGTTTCCTGAGCTTTTTCAACCAAAGAAACAATATCACCCATACCAAGAATGCGGGAAGCAATTCTTTCTGGATGGAAAGGTTCAAAGTCTTCTGTTTTTTCACCAGTACCAATAAAGAGAATTGGTTTACCAGTAATTGTCTTTAATGATAATGCCGCACCACCACGAGCATCTGAGTCAAATTTTGTAAGAATAACACCAGTAAGACCAAGCTGTTCATCAAAAGATTTTGCAATATCAACAGCATTCTGACCAGTCATGGAATCGGCAACAAGTAAAACTTCAACAGGGCTGGTAGCCTTCTTGATTTTTACAAGTTCGTCCATCATAACTTCATCAATCTGAAGTCGTCCGGCAGTATCGATAATGATTGTATCATACTGATTTTTCTTTGCATAAGAGATAGAATTTTTTGCAGTTTTTACAGCATCTTTTCCATCTTCTTTATATACTTCAACACCAATTTTTTCGCCTAACTGGCACAACTGTTCAACAGCGGCAGGACGAACAAGGTCACAGGCAACTAAGAGAGGTTTTCTACCTTCTTTCAATAAACGGGCAGCAAGTTTGTGGGCTGCAGTTGT
The DNA here is from genome assembly GCA_045627625.1 of Treponema sp. Classification (GTDB taxonomy): domain Bacteria; phylum Spirochaetota; class Spirochaetia; order Treponematales; family Treponemataceae; genus Treponema_D. The sequence continues at coordinate 48,533 of JAZQOB010000012.1, read as the reverse complement.
TTTACCAGCACCCTGCAAACCAAGCATAAGGATTACAGACTGAGTATCAGGACCTTTTAAATGCAAATCCTGTTTAGAGTCACCCAGCATGGCAACAATTTTGTCATTAATAATTTTAACAAACTGCTGTCCAGGGTTTACAGACTTAAGAACTTTTTCACCTTTAGCTTCTTCAATTGTTGAGTTTACAAAGCGTCTTACAACACGAACATTTACATCGGCTTCGAGCAAAGCCATTTTAATCTGTTCTACAGTTTCTTCGATATTTTTTTCTGTAATTGTAGATTTTCCACTGAGAGTGCGGACTACATTACTAAAGGCTCCGGTAAGTTTCTCAAGCATTTTTTTACTCCAAAATAATTTTTAATTATACTTAATCTGTCAAATGGAAGAACTACACTAATTTACATGTAATAATTCTTTTAAGAAATCTTCAACTGAAATTTCTTTGTTGAGGATTTTATAAAGACCGTCACAGATTGTGAGTTTAAGGTCTTTCTTAAGAGAGATTTCGTGAATATATTTACAGGCAATTGCACCTTCTGGCAAATAGCCGATTTTTCCTACGTTTTTGATTAAATCATCAATGTCTGTAAATTTCGAAAGCATGTCAGTTTTAATCATATCCTGACCAAAACGACGGTTTCTTCCGTATTTACTTTTACAGGTAACATCAAGGTCACCTACTCCGGAAATTGATGTGAAAGTTTCTGCATGAGTTGCCCCCATTGCAAAGCCTAAAGTCTGAATTTCGTTCAGACCTGCAGCCATAAGTAAACTTTCTGTGTTATCTCCAAAGATTTCTGAAGTTTCGGCAATGGCATCCAAAGCACCATAAACAACTGCAACAACATTTTTTGCAGCGGCACAAATCTGAACACCAATAATATCAAAACTTGAATATACCATAAGGCCTGGAACTCTTAAAAGTTCACGAACCTTAATTGAATTTCTTGGATTCTGAGAAGCAGCAACTAAACCTGTAAGTTTTCCCATTGCAACTTCTTCGGCATGTGAAGGACCTGCGACATAAACAGTACAGCCCTTATAGATTTCTGGCAAAGCAGATTCCATTGTATCAAGTACCAGTTTAGGACCATCTTCTGATGGAACAAAACCTTTAGTCAAAGATGCAATTACAGTTGATCCGTCAGCAATATTTGGTACATCAATAATTTTAGAAAGAGTGCTTGCCAGATAAAGAGATGGAGAAGCAATAATGAGGAATTCTTTTCCTGTTGCAACTTCAATAATATCTTTCGAACATGTAATAGAAGGTGAAAGTTTATATCCTGGAAGGAATTTTTTATTTTCGTGATCTTTGTTAATTGATTCTACAACTTCGTCTTCCAAAGCCCAAATCTGAATTTGATGACCACCTCTAGCTAAAGCCTGTGCAAGTCCTGTTCCCCAGGCACCACCACCAATAACACCAACAGTTTTAGATTCCATTATTGTCCTCCATTAATCAGTTACTAAAATTAGTACCAGATTGCGCAAGTATCATCCCAGTCAAAGATTTCTTCATCTTTGAACCAGAGTGAAATTTCTCTCTCTGCACTTTCATCACTATCAGAAGCATGGATAATATTGTGAGATGTATGTGAACAATAATCTCCACGAATAGTTCCAGGAAGAGCTTCAGATGGTTTTGTTGCACCACAAAGCTTACGAACTAAAGTAACACAATCATCAGCCTGGAATACCATTGCTACCACTGGACCTGATGTAATATAGTCTACTAATTCACCGAAAAATGGTTTTTCTTTATGCTCAGCATAATGTTTTTCAGCAAGTTCATTAGAAACCTGCATCATTTTTAAACCAACCAATTTGAGACCTTTTTTTTCAAGGCGCTCAATTACTTCACCAACCAAACGACGATTAACTACGCCTGGTTTTAACATTGCAAAACATCTACTCATAATTAGTTAATTATATAGGAAGAACTGTTTCTTTTCAACAATTCTACTACTTCTTCAATTATATCATCAGGAGTACTTGCCCCTGCAGTAATACCAATTTTTTCCATTTTAAAAAATTCTTCCGGAATTTCTTTTGCGGTTTCAATATGAACTACATTTTTACAGTTCTGCATTGCCCTCTGGAAGAGTCTGATTGTATTTGCAGAATTTTTACCACCTACTACAATTATACCATCAACTTTCGAACACAATTCCACAAGAGCATCCTGTCTTTCCTTTGTTGCAGGACAAATTGTATTCATAACATCAAAATTTTCAAACTTATTTCTAAAAATATTTTTAATTTCTTCAAATTCAGTAACACTATAAGTTGTTTGACTCAATAAAATAATATTTTTTTCACTGGAATTTTCTATCTCAAGATTTTGAGCATCTTCCTTATTTTGAATCTGAATAAAGTTTTTTCCAGCATAGCCTGCAATACCAATCACTTCTCCATGATTTTTGTCTCCTGTAAGAATTACATAATCATTATCAGAAGTATATTGTTTTACCATTTTCTGACTGGCCTTAACTCTGGGACAGGTAGCATCTACAATTACACAGTTTTTAGTTTCCAGCTGACGGATTACAGAAGGAGCAACACCATGAGCACGAATAACAACAACACTGCCTGCAGGAATTTTCTGCAAAGAAAGTTCCAGCTCCTTATCATCAATAATAGAAAGTCCCCTTTGTTCCAGTTTTCTTAATGCAACTTCATTATGAATTAAAGGACCCAATGAATATACTTTTTTATCTTTGTTAGTTTCCAGGGCATTTTCTGCAATTTCAACTGCCCTTCGAACTCCAAAACAAAATCCTAATACTGATGCTTTTTCAATTGTCATATTTTTAATTTAACAAAAAAAAAGGCATCCTTCAATAAAGTTTTCACTTTAAGAAGAATGCCTCTTATTAAAAATCAATAAGAAATTATTCTAAATCAATTTTTTTAAGTGAGTGATGTACACCAAATTCTGGTTTCCAGTTTTTACGACAAGCAGAAATGAATCCACTTGAAATAAAGATTGAAGAGTACATACCACTGATCAAACCAACGATCAAAGCAAGAGCAAAGTCTTTAATTGAACCAGTTGTGAATACATACAAAGCAACTACAGCAAACAAAGTTGTTACAGTAGTTAAGATAGAACGAACTAAAGTATCAGACAAAGATTTGTTCAAGATTTCGTTGAATTTCTTAGCTTCTGTCATGTATTTCAAGTTGTAACGAATACGGTCAAGAATTACGACAGTAGCGTTGATAGAGTAACCTACGATTGTAAGGATAGCAGCAAGAACTGTTGTTGAGAATTCCATCTGTGTCCATGCAATGAAAGCAAACATAATCATAGCATCGTGAAGCAAAGCAATTACAGAACCAAGAGCGAAATCCCAGTGGAAACGAATTGCAGCATAGAGCCAGATTAATACGATTACAGCAACAAACATAATGATTGATTTGATTGTTGTTGATTTAGACATTGATGAACCGATAAAGTCAGTTTTTACAATTGCAACATTTTCTTTTCCGAATTTGTTGTAAAGTTTAGAGTTTACAGTTTCCTGTAAATCGTTCTGAACTGAATCGCTTGAAACACCCATACGAATCTGATAAGAAGAATCAGCTCCGTGTCCTAACTGTTTAATATTAATTCCAGATTCACCCAAAACGGCACGAAGATCGTCTGTTGTTACAGATGAAGTTCCAGCAGGATAAATATACAATGGATCTGTAGTAAGCTGAGTTGTAGCAATTGAGTTCAAGAAAAGGCTTGTAGAAGCATAAGAACCATTCTTAACTTCCATGTTTACACCTTCAATCTTGTTTACTTCAGCAGCCAAAGCGCTAACAGTTGTTAATTCAGCAAAATTGAATGCACGAGTTTCGTTAGTAGCACCAACACCACTAACAACGATATCCATCTGACCAGCAGATAAATCAATAGTCATTTTTGCAGAACCATCATATGTTACAATTGCAACAGGTTCAGCAATACGAACTTCTTCAATAAGACCTGGCTTAAAATCAAGACCAAGATTAATTCCTCTTACAAAGAAACCTACAACACCTGCTAAAATAAGCACTGTACTGATAATTGCACAAGGAATAAAACCTTTACTAAAGTTAATAACCTTTTTCATTATTTAATCCCCCAACCAATACTTACTTTCTTTGCATGGAATACATCTGTTTCGAAGTCAAACATCAATCTAGATACAAACAATGCTGTGAATACTGATGAACAAACACCAATTGCTAATGAAACAGCGAATCCCTGGATAGCACCAGTTCCTAACTGTGAAAGGAAGATTGCAGCAATGAATGTTGTAATGTTAGAGTCCATAATTGCCCAGAATGCGTTATCGAAACCGATAGAAATTGAAGCAGCACGGCTCTTTCCAGATCTTAATTCTTCCTTAATTCTTTCGAATACCAATACGTTGGCATCTACTGCCATACCGATTGTAAGAATCATACCGGCAATACTTGAAAGTGTAAGTGTCAAATTGAAAGCTGAAAGTACAGAGAACATAATATAGAGGTTCAAAATCTGTGCTACAACTGCATTAATACCTGAGCGTTTGTAGAACAAAAGCATGAATACGAGAATCAAGCTGATACCAAGGATAATAGCCATGATACCCTGTTTGATTGCGGCACTACCAAGAGAAGCACCGATTACCTGCTGGCTTTCAACTTCAAGAGGAACATCAAGCCAAGCTGTCTGCAATACTTTCTTAATATTGTCAGCTTCGTCCTGAGTGAAAGCACCAGAAAGCTGAACGCTACCAGTGTTGATTGCATCCTGAATCTGAGCATTTGATTTTACTTTGTTATCGCTTACGATAGCCATGTAATCTTTAATATGTTCAGCAGTAAAGTTTCCGAAAAGTGTTGTTCCTTCTGCATCGAGGTTAAAACATACCTGAAGCTGTCCATTGTACTGGTCAGTTCTTACTTCTGCAGACTGAACATGTTTACCGTCAAGAGCAATTTCCTTTTTAACTACAAGGTAATCATATCTTTCATCAATACCATATGCATCTTTTCTATATACACCGAAAACTTCGCAGTCTTCTGGAATAATAGAAGGATCCATAAGTTCGCCAGCAGCATTAAATGTTGAAGCTGGATGCTGTGCATAATACTGTTTGAAAGCATTTGTAGCTTCCATATCAGAAAGACGGAAGTTCAAAATACCTTTACCCATGATCAATGTAGTAATAGCTTCTGCCTGAGCAGCACCTGGGATTTCGATATAAATTCTATCATCACCCTGCTGACGGATAACTGGAGAAGTCAAACCAAAGCGGTCAATACGGCTTGAAAGGTTTTCGATTGCGTTTTCCATAGCATCTTTCTTGAATGCATCAACATCAGAAGAAGCCAATGTATCACCCTGAGAAGCAACTGCAGCATCAAGATCTGCACGAACGATAACGTTCATACCACCAGAAAGGTCAAGACCAAGTTTTACAGAATTTTCATAACGGCTTTTTGCTTTCAAAATCTGGTTACGATAGCGGTTCTGGATTTCATCCATAAATTCACCTTCGCTATCATAAGCAGCAAGAACAGCACCTACATTCATTTCTGCAGGAACTTTAGCTTTTTCAGCCTTATACTTTTTAGCAGCTGCTTTTTCAAGCCATGCGAAAGAAGCATCAAGCTTAGATGAAGCATCTTTTGCTGCTAAAGCCTTAATTGTACGAACATCTTCTGCAGCCTGAGCTGTTGCGTAATCCTTAATATTTTCAGTAGAACCTAAAGCAAGTGTCTGAACTTCCTTTGGAGTTCTTCCGTACCAGCTGATTGATGGCCAGAGGAATACGAAACAAATAGCAAGAACAACAAGAAGAATCACAAAACGTGTACGTTTGTTCATTTTATTTACTCCGAATTTTTTTTATTCTATGTTTTTCTGAAAATTAAATTTCTTCAGATTTTTTTGCTTTTTTTGCAGCTTTAGCAGCAGCTTTTTCAGCTTTTGCGGCTTCTTTTGCAGCCTTAGCTTCTTCTGCAGCTTTTGCTTCTTTAGCAAGTTCTTCGTCGCTCTTTTCTACAGCAGAAATAGCAGAACGATTAAATTCGATTTTTGCGTTATCATCAACTTTTACGATAACTGTATTGTCTTTAATGCCAGAGATAACACCGTGGATTCCACCAATTGTTACAACCTTGTCACCCTTTTTCAAAGCGTCAAGCATTTTCTGCATTTCTTTCTGTTTTTTGTTCTGAGGACGAATCATAAAGAAATAGAAAATAACAATAATAAGTAAGAATGGGAACATTGTTGACAACAATCCGCCAGCACCTAAACCTGCACCAGCTGCTCCAGCAGTCTGTAAGAATGGGATAAAGTTCATATCTAACCTTCTTTTTTTACTAATTTTTTGATAATCGTATCAATTTTACAATTTTAACATTAAAGTGTCATTCTGTCTATATAGAAAACAATCACTTTATTTAATGAGTTTGGTCAGATTTTCGTTGAGAGCTTTGATAGAAGAATCGTTAGGCTTAATAGCAACTACCTGTCTTAAATAGTACTGAGCCTTTCTATAATCTTTCTTTGAATAGTAAATTTCATATAAGCGGAAAAGAGCTTCATCATTACGAGGGTTTGCAATCAGGCTGGAACGCAAATCTGCAAGAATCTGTTCTTCTGAACGCTGTAAATAGCTGCGATGAAAATACAGGAAGCTGCGCATTTTCTGAGAAGAAGAAGTCATAAGGGAATTAATCAAAGTTAAAGATGCATCCCGGGAACTGTAGTTTACATATGCATAAACATAAGCGGAAATGATATTTTCATCAGTTTTATCTTTTGAATAATTTTTAGAGGCAACATCCATTGCTTCTGCAGTTTTTCCACTTTTTACACAGGCCTTTACATGACGCAAAATAATTTCGGAAGAAGGATTTTCTTTCTGCATAAGCTTTGTACTTACTTCGTAAGCTTCCTTCCAGTTTTCCCGCTGAAGAAGTCCATCAAGGGCGTAAATCAAAGCAGATTCATTATCAGGATATTTATTCAAAACCTGTTCTGCCAGTTCATCAGCATATTTTCCTGCAACAGGAGAGTCAGTAGTAGAAGAAATACGGGCAGCAAGCATTAAGACTTCTGCATCTTCAGGATAAATTTCAATTGCCTTTTCAACAGTTTCGGTTGCAAGGGTATAGTTTTTACTCCAGTCCAGCTGAACTCTTGCACGAAGAATCAGATAATCAAGATTTGTATTATTCTGACGGGCATACATATCAAGCAGGGAAACTGCATGAATATAATCTTTCTTTTCTACAAAGATTCTTGCTCTGAACAATACAAATTCAAGATCATTTGGAGTCTGCTGTAAAACTCTGGCAACATATTCTTCTGCTGCAACTAAATCACCATGACTAAAGGAAATATAAGCATTCTGCTTCAAAACCTGAAGATTATCTGGATTTTTTTCAGAGAAGCTTTTTAATACAACTTCGGCTTTATCACGATTGTCGCTTTTTACAAGTACATCAGAATAAAGCATTCCGATTTCGAAAGAATCTTTTGCTTCTGAGTAAGCTTTTCCAAGATAAAGAACGGAATTTTCGTAATCACCAGAGAGATAATAATATTTTCCAAGAAGATAGTTTGCCAGAACAGAATCTTCCCTATATTCAAGAGCCTTTTTAACCGCAGTATAGCAATCCTCGTAGAAATTCTTATTTTCAGGAAATTTTACAAGAACTAAAGCCGGTAAAATTGATGTAAGAAAATCCACATTGCCTGTACTTGTATCAAAGATTCCAGCCTTTACAGATTTAATTGCAGCGGTATAGTTATTTTCTACTTCAATCGGGTAAACATTCCAGTTAATATTTTCAGATGACCATACAATCTCGTAAATTGCAGCGGCAACCGCCAGAAGAACTTTTTCATTATCAGCATATTCTTCAGAACTTTTATGAAGTTTATGCATAGCAGCTTTAATTGAAGAAGGAGACCCCTTTTCTACTCCTGCCAGAACTTCAGGATCCAGTTTGTAGAAAAATGCTTTATTTTTTTCGGTTGAAGGAAGCTTGATAGGACCGGAAGTTGTATCTACCACAGTTTCTGTTGTATTTGTAGTTGAAGAATTTTTCTTTGCTTTCTTTTTTTTACTGCAGGCAAACAATGGTTCTGCCAGAAGGAGAAGGATGAGAAAAACGGGAATAAGTTTCTTAAAAGTAAAACAGAACTTTTTCAAGCTCCATCTCCTGGTTTATAAAGTATTTTATCTACGAGTCACGATGTCGTCATCTTCAAACTGATTGGAATCGTCATCATGAGCAATAAATCTCTTGTCCTTCTGCTGGAAATAGAAGAGAACAAAAAGTAAAACAAATCCCATTAACAAAAGTAACGGACCGCCAATAATTGCTACCTGTACAAATGGAACCGAAATGATATTCCATGAAAAACAAAGGAACCAGAATCCAATTACGAGCAAGGCAGCAGCAGGAATTAAATATCCATAGCGAACTTTTTTATATTTATAATAACCAGATGCAAACAAAGAAATACCACTGAATACACCAAGAATTGGCCACCAGTTCATAATAGAACCCTTTACAATATCAGTGATAAGCACAAACAGCCAGAGAGAACAGAAACAAAGCAATACTGATGCAAAAACGATATATGCTCTCTTGATGGTACAGAAATTCAAAATAAAGGCAGTAATTCCAAGAACAAAACCCAGTAAAGGAAGGACTACCAGCCCCAGATTTTTGTTATAGTTGTAAATAAAAATGCAGGAAAAAATGGAAACAATACAAAATAATGTTGAAATAATTAAGAAAAGGTTTAATAACCATTTTTTAGTTTTAGGCATCTTTTACTCCGGAATCTATATATTAATTTTACTCATAAAAATTAATCTTTACAATAACAATTCACTATGATATTTTAAATAATATGAAAATTCAGAAAAGTTTATTTCTTATATATATATTATTTACTTTAACCATTTTTTCAGGCTGTAAAGTAAACAACAATTCCCTTTCAAAAGCAGATGTTCAAAGCCAATTAAAAGAAATCCTTGAAACCCAGATGCTTAATCCAAAGCAGAAATACGAAATTGTAAAACAGATGACCAACAATCTTATGTCCGAAAAGGATTATCAGGGAGTAGTTATTTATCTGACTAACTGGGTTGAAGAAAATCCTGAAGATATTTACAACGCATACTGGCTTTTAATGACTGCCTACTGCTACATGGAAATGAAAGCAGAACCAATTGCAGAATACTATTTTGATAAAATCCTTCAGAAGTGTCCTGATTTGTACATCAAGGGAAAATCTGCCCACTTTATCTGTCTGCAGAATTTAATTCAGATCAGTAAGACACCAAGTCATAGAATTAAATACTTCAACGAACTGATTAACCGATTCCCTCAGGAAGTAAATACAACAGAATTATATTTCCGACTGGCAATGGAATACGAAAAGGACAATCAGTGGGAACAGGTTCTTAAGACTTACAAATTATTCCTTCAGCAGCCAGATGCTTCTTTAGTGCAGATTGCAGGGGAACCTGATGCATACAAGAATGCAAAACGAATCATCGACTTTAATACTTCCGAAAAAGACTGGACTTACGAAAGTGTTTACGACCTGGAATCTAAAATCCGCAAAGCCTTAAAAGCTTATGACTGGCAGACTTTGGACTCCATGAAGGCAAAAGTAAACTTCTTTACAATGTCCTGGAAGCAGGATGAAATTGACAATGCCGCACAGGAAGATTTTTCAATGTACAACTGGATGGTTAACAGCGAAAACATTAAATGTGCAGATCATTTGGATGAATCTTCAAACTCCAGCGAAGCATATCTCAAGACCTGGGGCTGGAACGGCAATGTTTCAGTCTGGTACTTCTATTTTAGAAAAATTGACTTTCCTATTAATCCAGAAATCAATGGTAACTGGGAATGGGCTGGCATCTACATAGGAAATAAACTTTGATCAAAAAGACCATTACAAGCCTTTTTACACTATTGCTTATTAGTTTCTCTTTTATTCATGCAGAATCATTGTCTGCTCGGCCAGTTACTGGTGAAGAAATTGCAGTTGAAGCAGGCAATGAAAAATTCATTTCCTACTCTGACCGGCTTATTCAGACAACCAGTAATCATAACTTTGAACGATTTAAACCGGGATTTCCAAATTACGAGCTTCTTACATTACAGGATTCAGAAAATCCGGAAGTTCAGAAATTCCGTGAAGTTTTTCTTACTCCCCGATACAAAAAGCTTCTTGCGGAATCTTTAGATTCTGCAGTTGAATACAGACTTTATGTCAGAAGGGAACTTGAAAAAGAAGGCGTTCCAAAAGAACTGGAATATCTGCCTGTAGTTGAATCTTATTACAAAACAACAGCCCGTTCAAAATCAGGAGCTTTGGGAATGTGGCAGTTTATGTCTAACAGTGTTCGTCCCTACTTAAAGCTTACTGAATATGTAGATGAACGACTGGATCCATGGAAAGAAACTTATGCCGCAATAAAAAAACTGCAGGAAAACTATAGAACCTTCAGCGACTGGAACCTGGCAATCGGTGCCTATAACTGCGGGGCTGGAGCAATGGCAAAAGCCGTAAAAAATGCTGAAATTTCAGATTTCTGGTTCATTATGGAAAAAGAACTGGTTCCTCTCCAGACAAGACAATATGTTCCAAAATTAATAGCAATCTCTGACCTGCTCATAAATTACGAATATTACGAAATTGATATTCCTTACTTAGAAAAAGAATACGAAGAATACTGTCTTAAACAGGATCCTGATTTTGATTACCTTAAGGTAAACAATGCCTATATGCTTTCTACCCTTGCGAAAAACATGCGCATTGATGAATCCATTCTCAAGGATTTAAATCCTTCGTTTTTCAAAGGCTATACTCCTCCATACATTGAATCAGAAATTCGTATTCCTTTTGGAACTTTAGAAACTGCCACGGAAGCACTTTCAAAAATTGACCCTATCAATATTCCGTTTAAGTACAAAGTAGTTAGCGGAGACACTTTATGGGGAATTTCCAGAAAATATAATGTAACTGTAAAAGAAATTTGTGATTTAAATGGTATAAATGAAAATACTGTGTTAAGTATTGGAAAAATACTTTATATTCCATCCAAATTACCCCGATAAGTAAGTAATGAAGAAGAATTTATTTAGAATTACAGCTATAACCCTTGCTCTTTTTAGTTTGAGTCCAATGTATGCTCAGAAAGCAGGGAACCTTGAATCAACCAGCAGCATTAACTGGATGACAAGAAAATTTGTTTCAAAGATTTCTCTGGATACAGAAAAAGCAGAACTCCAGATGCCTTCAGGCAAACGACAGGCAACTTCGTATATTAAAACAAGAATGCCACAGGTTATTCAGCCTCCTCTACTTGCCCTTTATGCAGACTCTGCCCACAGTCTTGGAGATTATGTTGCATCTGATGATATTACATTGGATCAGGTTTACAACTTTATTCTTGGGGGCTACAAAACTCCAGATGTTTTTTCTGCAGATACTAAAAAATTAAACACAACAAATACTGTAAATGTAAACGAAATTGGAAAAATCCTCGTTCGTCATAAATATCCATATAGCCCGGAAGAACCAATTGATACAGTTCCTTCAAGAGTTTATAGCGGAATTATTATTGATGCCCGTGGTAAATACAGTGTTCATGGTGAATATGTAAAAGATAATGTTTATGCCAGTTTCTTCCCAAAAATCTGGGACGAAAACATGAATATTATCTATGAACGAAGCATGGTAAATGCTGATGAAGTTCGCAATAACGGACTTGTAACTTTTGATTATTCTGATGACACTTCCAGATATAAGGACAGAGTTGGATCTGATCCATTGTATGTTCGTGCAACAGAAGTTTTTGGAAGAAACAGAACTGATCCTATCATTAAAAGAAGCGATGCCCTGAAAATTCTTTCGGTTCCTGAAAATGTTCAGCTCTTAAAAGAAGGTAAAGTTGTAATTCTTTTGAATAAAGAACAGTTAGTTTACAATATTGCAACACCTGAAAAAGACGAAGCTTATTATGTAAAATATGAAACTGTTAAAAAATATATTTTCGAAACTGCAATTCCTGATGTAGAAGTTTCAAATGATGGAGATGGAATTAAATATTCAGTTCAGTTAAATTTCTATCCAGACTCTCCTCGTTTGCTTGCAGGAGAAGAAACAAAAATTTACATGATTGCAGATCAGCTTAAAAATATCATTATGGATGACGGATATACAATTTTAGTTGTCGGTCATACCGCTGATGTTGGAAAACCTGTTGGTCAGCTTAATCTTTCGATAGAACGAACCATTACGGTAATGAATGCTCTGGTAAGTCAGGGACTTAACCGTTCAATCTTTACATATAAGGGTTGTGGTGGTACAGATCCAATTGCCAGTAACGATACGGAAGAAGGCCGAGCAATGAACCGCCGTGTTGAAATTATTGCCCGTCCAAGAGCAACTTACATTGAACGAGACTGGTAACAGTTACAAAGCCTTAATCGGAACTAACGGTTGAGGCTTTTTTTATGTCTTTTTTCTTTATACAATTCGCTATCGGCCATAGAAAGCAACAGATTAAGGTCATAGCCGACTTCTGCATTTGGATATTCAATTACACCAAGACTGATAGAAAGATTATATGGTTTTCCGTTTTTAATTGACCATTCAATACATTCTTTTTCGATAGTTTCCCGAATCATGGCGAACATGTTTTCACTTAAACCTGGAGAAATGATTGCAAATTCATCTCCTGCAAGTCGAGCAACCAGGTCATTGGAACGGAAATTATCTGCAAGAATCTTTGCCTGAGCTTTAATTGCAATATCCCCTTCATCATGTCCATATGAGTCGTTTATTTTTTTAAGTCCATCCATATCAGAAAAAACTACAACTCCAGACTGTTTCATTGCTTCGTTGAAGTTCATCATGGAAATTCCAAGTTCCTTAAAACCACGACGATTTTTCAAACCAGTCAATTCATCTGTATGAGCAATAATATCAAGCCGCTGGTAACGGTCTTTCATAGAATATTGTTCTTCCACAAATTTAGTATATTGAAGACATCCGGCAAGTTTTGCACCAATAGAACGGGCAATCAATTCATAAACTGCCACATCATAATTTCCACAGCTTAATACAGTATAACCATACAAATAGTTTCTATGGAAAAGTGAACATACTACAGAACCATTTGAATAGTAATTTATGCATTTAGAAGGCACCATCTGCTTTCTTGGATTGAATTTAATTACTTCTTTTGTATTCATTAAATTATAGCCTTTTTTATAATCAAAACCCGCAATAAGCTGTGCACTTTCCGGAAGTTCAAAATCGAAAAATGGGCCGTCTTTACGGATAGGTTCATCATACATAACAACAAAAGCAGAACTGAAACCAAAATGCATAAGTTCATCAGTAAGAACTTCTGGCAGGATTTCGTAAGTCTGCTCCTGATTCATATCAACATAAAAACGAGATGCATTAAAAAGCTGGGAGCGTTTTGTATACCATTCCGAAACCGAAAATTTATCGTGAAGAACTTCCGGAGTTATGGAATCGTAGGACATGTATTTTGAAGGTTTTAAATTCTGTGCAATTAAAGGAACTCTTTCTGTAGATTCACGCAAATGAGCCGTAGCATGAATAATCTGTTTTTGAGGAACTTCCTCACCCATAATCATTTTTACCAGAGTTTCTGCTGCTTTATATCCTTGCAAACCAACTCGCTGATTTACAGAAGTAAGGGTTGGATTTGAAAAAGAAGCTCTCTGAAGGTCATCAACTCCAGTAACAATAACATCTTCAGGAACCCGTTTATTCAATTGATTTTTAACAAAATCGATACAGGCATAAGCCATATCATCATTCAAGGCAATGATAGTATCTACATCAAAATGATTATTATTATCTTTAAGAAAATCCAATAAAACATTATAGGTAGAATTGTATTCAAATTTGGACTTCCAGAACTGAACATCATCCATAGAAATACCGTTCCGTTCCATTACTTTTCTGAAAATATTTCGTCGTCGCTTTACTTCTGTAGAATTTGTATCAACATCAACAAAACCAAATTTTTCACAGTTCTGAGTATCAATCAGATGCTGAAGCATATGCTCGTAAGCTTTATCACAATCCCCAAGAATATATGGCAGATTACAAACTGGAGCGGAAATACTGATAATAGGAAGAGGTTTAAAACCTTCAAGATAAGTCTCAAACTGTTTTTTTGTGATTTTATGCATCTGTGTACCAGATGTCATTATTAAACCATCTAAATTATTTTTGCTGATTAAAGGTGATATTGCAGTATTCTGATAAGAGAAAGTTTTGCTCTGTTTATTCAGTTCACCAATTGGAAAAATCAATAAATCTACATTATTTTCATTACAAAATTTCTGAACATTAGTTATTAAACTTTCAGAGTATTCTGATGATAAATAGTCAATTGCTAAACCAATGCGAATTTTATGAGAGGGCATATTTAAAATTATAAGTCCAGTTAGTCCATTATTTCAAGTTTTTTCTGATACTCAGGAAGAAATTTCTTTCTTGCACCAGTTTCAAACTGAACTTCAACCACAAATTCCCCTTCATTTAAACGGCTGGAAATAATACATCCATATCCGTCGTCGTCTGTATGAACTTTAAGACCTTTTTTCCATTTATCTGCTAAATGCTGTTTTTCGCCAAATTCCTGGGCAGGCTTGTAGTTTGCATCAAGACTTTTTCCAAAGGCAGGGCCTGTATAAGTTTTTTTTGTAGAAAAACCGTATGGAACATTACCTAACACCTTGAAAATACCGCCAGTGTCTTTTAAGAACTGACTTGGACGCATAAATTGCCAGGAACCATACATAACTCGTTTCGCAGCAGAAGTAATATAAAGTTCATCTTTAGCTCGGGTAATTCCAACATAAAAAAGTCGTCTTTCTTCTTCGAGTTCAGGACCAACCTTATCCGTTCTTGGAAAAACTCCGTCCTCAAGACCTGTAATAATGACTTTGTTGTATTCCAAACCTTTTGTGTTGTGAAGAGTGATTAAAGTAACAAAATCATCCCCTATTTCTTCTTCTTCAGACAATTCCAATGCACGGTCAAGATTAATGGCATCAAGAAAATCTACCAGGCCTTCAATTGTACAGGCATATGGTTCCGCACTGTTAATCAATTCCTGAAGGTTTTCTGCTCTGGAAGTGCCTTCAATTTCGTCAGAAGATTTATGATAGTCCATTAAACCGGAATCCATTATTACCCTTTCGATAAACTCTGAAAGTTTTTTCTGAGGATCAAAAGCGCCTTTTAAAATATCATAAAGTTTTATGAATTCATTAATTCCTTCTTTTGCTTTTTTTGAAAGGGAATCGGCCATCTTTTTGGATTCTTCAACTAAATCTTTATAACTGAGAACTACATCTGTAGAATCGTCGGACATTGTAACATAATCTAAAGCCGCTTCCAGAATCTTATCCTGAGTTTTTTCACCAATTCCGCGAGCCGGTTTGTTTACAATTCTTCTGTAAGAAACTTCGTCTTTCGGATTTGCAACCAGAGAAAGATAAGCCAGAGTATCTTTAATTTCTTCCCGTTCAAAGAATTTTAAAGAACCAACAACTTTATAAGGAATCTTTCGATGAAGGAATTCTTTTTCAAAACTTAAAGACTGAGCATTTGTTCTGTACAATAAGGCCCAGTCAGAATATTTAGAGCCAGCGGCAACACTTTTTCCAATCAAGTCGGCACAAAAACTTGCTTCTGTAGTCTGATCCGGTACAAAAATCAAAACAGGCTGACTTCCGTCTCCTCGTTCTGCAATCAAAGTTTTTCCAAGACGATTTGAGTTTTTATTTACAATTGTCGAAGCGGCATTTAAGATTTTTTCTGTGGAACGGTAGTTTCTTTCCAGCTTGATTACCTGGGTTCCAGGAAACTTTCCTGGGAAAGTTAAAATATTTTCAATTTCTGCACCACGGAAATGATAAATTGACTGGTCATCATCACCTACTACACAAACATAATTATTGTAGCCATCTTTTATTCCAGAAATTTCCTGTAAAAGTCTGTATTGAGCAATGTTTGAGTCCTGATATTCATCGACCATTATGACATTAAAACGGCTGTGAATTTCTGCTGCAACTTCCTTGTTTTTTTCCAGGATTTTTACTGGCAGCATAATTAAATCACCAAAGTCTACATTACCAGTAGCACGAAGTCGTTTTTCATAGGCAGAATAGATTTCGTTTAAATCAAATTCACTGCCGATTACCGATAAATCATCAGAAGGGCCCAGACAGTAATCTTTTGCAAGAGAAATCTGATGAGCTGCAACATTCACTTCTTTTTTGTTTAAAGTTGGACAGGCATTTTTTATGATTGTAACCATGTCGTCGTCATCATAAACTGTAAAACTGGATTCAACTCCTGCATATTCATGATATTTTCGCAGAAACCAGGAACCAAAGGAGTGAAAAGTACGAATCTGGCATTTAGCAGCTTCTGGTTCCAGCTGAATTGCCCTTTCCTTCATTTCGTTGGCTGCTTTTTTTGTAAAGGTTACGGATAAAATTGAATATGGAGAAATGTTTCGCTCTTTAATAAGCCAGGCTATTTTTGTAGTAATAACTCGAGTTTTTCCGGATCCCGCACCGGCTAAAATTAATAAAGGAGAACCTTCATGTACTACAGCGGCTTTTTGTTCTGGGTTCAAAACATCTAAATAATCCATGATTTCTCCTTTGTCAAATAAACCTAATTAAACCACTTAATCGATAAAACTGGCTTCACGGCGTTCCGCCAATTTTATGTGCATGTTGAAAACTCAAGTTTTGTCGAGTTTATCTAATTTATCTAATTTGTATATTTAATAGATTTCGAAACAAATTCTTTTTTTAAGGAAATAAATCTTGAATCAAGATCAACACCTGTAGAAGAAATGATTCTTACTTTTATAACATTTCCTGGAACTACGGCTGCGGTTTCGGAGAGGTCGTCTAAGTCATAGCGAACTACAACACAACCATCTACTTCTGGGGCCTGGAACCAGGCTCGTCCTAAAGCAAGGCCTTCTCCAACGGAATCCGGATTATCCTGATTATTTTCGATTATTTCTTCAATAAGTACATCACATTCTTTTCCTGCAAAAGAATTCAGATGTTCTGCTGTAATTTCTGCCTGGAGCTCTTCAAGAACTGCAGCTCGTTTTTCTGCAGTCTTTTTTGGAACACGATTTTTCATACCGTATGCAGCAGTATCTTCTTCCCTGCTGTATGGGAAACAGCCGGACCAGTCTGGTTGAACAGCACGAAGGAATTCTTCTGTATTTTTTGCAGCCTTATCGCTTTCACCAGGAAAACCTGTAAGGAAGGTTGTACGAATAACACAGCCATCAAGTTCCTTCCGAATATTCTCAATCATCTGAATATATTTTTCGGCACTGCCTTTTCTGTTCATTTTTAAGATAATTTCGTCGTCTCCACTCTGGAATGGAATATCAAAATATTTAGCAAAACGATTATCTTTTTTAATTACAGAAAGTATGTCTGAATTAAAATGATCTGGATGAATATAAAGAAGACGAACTAAAAAATCCCCTTCTAACTGTGAGATTTTTTCAAGAAGTCGTTTCAATCCAGATTCACTAGAAGAATCTAAAGAGGCAGGACCATCTCCAAAAGGATTATCCGAAACCCCAGTTCCATAAGCTGCCAGATCTTGACCAATTAAATTTATTTCGTAAACACCGTTTTCGATAAGTTCTTTTATTTCGCTGATAATAGAATCTGCAGGACGGCTTCGAACTTCACCACGGATAAGTGGAATTGCACAGAATGAACAATGATTTGAACAGCCTTCAGTAATTTTTACAAAAGCACTACCCTTATAATTGAACAGAACAGGACGATTTCCGCTGCAAACACCTTCCTGAGGGAAAGTCTGGATTTCTCTTTTTCCTGCAGAAACCTTTTCCATAAAGTCTGCAATTTTTGATAAGTCACCATTGCCAAAAATTCCATCCAGTTCAGGCATGGATTCTCCCAGCATCTGTGCATATCGTTCTGCAAGACAACCTGTCAAAATGATTTTTGAATCTGGATAATTTGCTTTAATGTCGTAAATAGAGTCAATAGATTCTTTTTTAGCTGATTCAATAAAGCCACAGGAATTTACAAGAATAAAATCTGCCTGTGAAGGATCCCGGGTCAGGTTAAAGCCCTTTTTAACCAAAAAACCGACGATGAGTTCACCGTCAGTTTGATTTTTTGCACATCCGTGCTGGTCAATGAAAAAATTAGTCAAGTTCGATTACCACCAGTTTGTATTTACCATCAACATCTTTAATCCACTTAATATCTTCTACAAGAACCTGTCCTGCAACACCAATATTAAGATCGAAAGTTTTAGTATCTGCAATAATAGTACATTTTACTGTGTTACTGTTTGACATCCACAGACGAATACCATTGCGGGCAGTTGCTGTAAATACTTCACCACGGGCAAAATATGTTTCAACAGAATCGTTATTATCAATCTTATCACGGAACAAACAAACACCAAGGAAGCTGGCATTAAGTGTAAATGGATAAGCACGATTATCTTCAAGAATAACTTTCTGTGGTTTTGCGTTTTTAAGGTCAGTAATAAGAGGAATATCATCAGAATAAACATCCTGTCTTACTACATCAGAAGAAGCTCCACCATGTCTCATAAGGAGGCTTACTTCAACACCACGATTTTCGTCTGTATAAGAAAGATCAGAAACATATACGATTAAGTCTGGATTTGAGTCACCATTAATATCAATTTCTGATTCTTCTGACAAATCTGTATAGAAAACTCCGGCTGGAGTATCAAGACCAAAAGATGAAAGAGTATCACGAACTGTAAGAATAATCTGTCCGTCATCATCAGTAGGAACAATAAACTGATCCCCTTTATAAACTCTCTGTGAGAATTTTGAATCACCTAATTCATACTGTTTTGTTTTTACTTTACTTGAAACTACTACAGAAGGATCATCTTCAACAGTTTTTCTTGTAGCAAGAGCAATAGAAACACCAATGATTACAGATGCAACTAAAACTACAGGAACAACAATTGCAGGAACAAGCCATTTTGGACGAGGTTTCTGAATAAGTTCGATTGGAACTGGAGCTTCCTGAATCTTTTTGTTGTTGTAAAGTTTCAACATAAGATTTGTATCCAATTCAAGGTAATTAGAATAATTACGAAGGAATCCAATCATATATGCTTCGCCAGGGAAGGCGTTATTATCTTCGTCTTCCAATCCCTGGAGATATCGTTTATCAATAGAAATTTCTCGTGCAATTTTATCTAAATCTAGATTTTTTGCCTCACGAGTATTTTTTAAAATCTCACCAAAACTATCCATTTTTTAAATTACTCCGCATACAAGAAGTTATTCAAGTTATTTGCAGAAGAAGGAGCATC
Organism: Treponema sp.; assembly: GCA_045627625.1. Lineage (GTDB taxonomy): Bacteria > Spirochaetota > Spirochaetia > Treponematales > Treponemataceae > Treponema_D. Next base: position 29,074 of record JAZQOB010000012.1, on the reverse strand, counting down.
GTAGATGAAACGGTTTTCTGACATACCCTGATTAATTCTATATCCAAGGAAGTTAATAGTGAATGTGATTCCACTTGGAGTAACAGCTTCCATACGGCGAATTAATTTTGTTTCAGGGTTTACAGCAACCTTAATGTAAGTAAAAGCTTCGGCCCCACTCTTTCTTTTCAAAATAAATTTAACAACCATCTCGTCAGAATATGAATCCAAAGGAACTGCACTCTGACCAGTTTCGTATGCAACGGAATAATAACGGCTCATTAAAGACAATCCCTGAGGTGCCATTGAAGTACTTGTTTTTGCACTCTGCTGAAGAACAGCGGCAGATTCAGGAAGATACATTGTTAAAACTTCACCGTTAAAACAGATAACCTGGTTAGCAGGTTTTGTATAATCAAGACGAACATAATTTGGAGATTTATAAGAAAGAACTCCAATTGTTTCTTTTGTGTTTATTTTAATATTGAAATCAACTTCGTAATCTTTGAAAGTTGCATAATAATCAGAAATAGATTTAAAATATGCACTGGCAGTTGTAATTCCCTGAGCACAAAGTGATGCTGTACAACCAAATAAAAATGCTAAAACTAATAAAGATTTTGATAATTTTCTCATATACTTAACCTTATCTATTTTAGAATAGTTACTCTTTTCCGTCAACCGACTGAATTATCTGATTACAGTGATCTTCACCCTTAACAATTTCGTAGAATTCTTTTCCTTCCATTGTTTCAATTTCAAGAAGACGCTTTGAAATGTAATCAAGAAGTTCTTTATGCTTTTTAAGAAGCTTTACAGTATAATCGTATCTTTCGTTGATTATACGGGCAATTTCTTCATCAATATATTTCTGAGTATCTTCACTGAATTCACGAATAATATTTGGTTCTCCACCTCTGTTAGCAAGAACTCCTTTTCCTAAAGTCATATTCATGAACTTATCACTCATACCAAAATCAACAATCATGCTTTTGACAATGTCTGTTGCTCTGGCAATATCATTAGAAGCACCGGTAGAAATATCACCATACATTACCTGTTCAGCGGCACGACCACCAAGAAGGCTGTCTACTTCGTTGATTAAATCCTGCTTTGTCTGGAGATTTTTTTCTTCAGCATCACGATACTGAGTAAATCCACCAACACCATGAGAACGAGGTACAACAGTAATTTTGTTTACCTGTGGGAAATCTGGAGTAAAAGCACCAATAAGGGCATGTCCAGTTTCGTGAACTGCAATACGGATTCTTTCTTTTTCGTTGTCTTTGCGGGACTTTTTCTTAAGACCAATGCTTACCTTATCGATAGCATCGTTCATATCTGCCATTGTAACTTTTTTACGGCCATTACGAACTGCAAGCAAAGCTGCTTCGTTTACTACATTGGCAAGATCTGCACCGGCAAAACCACTGGTTCCATGAGCAAGAGAAACAAAATCTACATCTGAATCAAGTTTTACATTCTTTGCATGAATGCGGAGAATATCTTCACGACCTTTAACATCAGGTCGTTCAACTGGAACCTGACGGTCAAAACGACCAGGACGCAACAATGCAGGGTCAAGAATATCTGCACGGTTAGTAGCGGCAAGAATAATCAGACCTTTTTCGTTATCAAAACCATCCATTTCAACCAGAAGCTGGTTTAATGTCTGTTCTCGTTCATCGTTTCCACCAAGATTATTTACACGGCTTTTACCGATAGCATCCAATTCATCAATAAAGATAATACATGGAGCTTTTTCGCGAGCCTGTTTGAACAAATCTCGTACACGGCTGGCACCAACACCAACAAACATTTCAACAAAGTCAGAACCAGAAATTCTAAAGAAAGGAACTCCTGCTTCACCGGCAACTGCTCTTGCAAGTAAAGTTTTACCAGTTCCTGGAGGTCCAACTAAAAGAACACCCTTAGGAATTTTACCACCAATATCAGTATATTTTTTTGGTTCCTTTAAGAAATCAACAACTTCAACTAATTCTTCTTTAGCTTCATCAACACCTGCAACATCATTAAAGCGGGTTTTAATTTTACCTTCTTCAACTACTTTTGCTTTTGAAGCACCAACGCTGAAAATGCTGCCCATTCCACCGCCGCTGCCACCGCCCATTTTGCGGAACATAAGGAAGTAAATCAAAAGAAGGAATCCAATTGGGAAGAAGAGATTCAACAAAATAGAGAAAATAGGATTTGTCTGTTTGAAAACAAACTTATATTTAATGTCTTTTTCTTCCAGTAATTTAATGAAAGAATCCATTAAGACTGCATTTGTCTTGTAAGAAAGCTGGCCATCAGTATTGTTTTTTGCAGAGAAAACTTTTAAACCCTTAGATTCATCTACAGTTGCAGATGCAGTAGAGACATAACCTGTAATGGAGTTTTCACCAATTTCAACAAACGTGATTTTTCCAGATTCTACAAGTTTTACAAAATCTGAATATGCCATTAAATTGGAATTTTTCTGCACAAAGAGAAAATCCATTGCAAGAATAATTCCAAGAGTGAGAAGAACGATCAATGCAAAAGGAATTCGTTTTTTCTTTCCTTTTTTATTTTTATCATCATCGTCGTTATTATTTGATTCAACCGGACCTTCAAATTTAAAGAAATTAAATGGGTCGTTTTCGTTATTTTTATCGTCTTTATTCTGATCTTCTGCCATAACTCATTCTCATTAAAAAAATAAAAGTGTACAATTAATATACTAATAAAACCCGTAATTGTCATTAAAAATACATTTTTTTATTTTTTTTCTTAAGTTTTTTTTCCATATTCCGAAAATCAAGTGTCCTATTATCAACAAAAAAAAATTTGTTTACAAATTACAGGAGGTTTTTGAATGGGATACACAAATGCATATAACGCTTATCAGAAAACTAATGTCAGTACTGCAAGTCAGGGAAGATTAGTAGTATTGTTGTATGAAGGCGCAGTAAAACAGCTGAATGCATCTTTGAATTACTTTGAACCAGACGGAAAAATTGTTCCAAAAAACATTGAACAGTTTGGTATCTGTATTCAGAAGGCACAGTCAATCATTACTGAACTTCAGGTTTCTTTAGACATGGAAAAAGGCGGGGACATTTCTCGTAACCTTATGTCACTTTATGTCTTTTTTAATGAAGAATTGGTAAATGCTACTATTTCTCAGGACAAAAAGAAAATTGAATTTGTTGCAAATATGATGTCACAGCTGGCAGATTCATGGAGACAGATTGCAAACAGTACTGCAAATGCTCCAGCCGCTAACATCGAAAATGCTTTAAATATCCAGGGCTAAGCCCTATAGCTATGTAATATTCGGGAGGAAAAAGATGGCTGAAATCACACAGGAAGAATTAAACGAAAGAGTTGCTTTATTAAAAAGATTCAAGGTTTTATTAGAGCAGCAGAGAGGAAAATTCCAGGAATATCTCGAAGTGCTTGAAAAACAGCAGGCTTCTATTTCTTCCGAAAATTCCGAAGCTTTACTTGCCCACACAGAACTGGAACAGCAGGTTGTAAAAAACATTGCCAACCTCCAGAAAGTAATTGTACCAATGTCAAAAATGTACAATGCTTCTTCAGTTACAAATACAATGGAAAATGAATCAATCAACAAGATTCAGGACGAACTTAATGTCTTACAGGAAAAAGTTCTCCGCCAGAATCAGATCAACAGAGATCTTCTTAAGGTTCATATCGAAAGTATTAAAACTCAGATTCAGAATTTCAAAAATCCATATGCAAACCGCAGAAATGTTTATGCTCCTGCAAAAGCAGTTGCACAAATGGTTGAAGTTCACGCATAATAAAAAAATGAATAAATCAAATATTTCCATTCTGGCGGCCTTCACCAAAGACCGTCAGATTATTGGTAACAATGGAAAAATCCCCTGGAAGCTAAGCTCTGAAAGAGACCGCTTTAAGGAAATCTGTAAAAACAAACTTGTGTTAATGGGGCGAAAATCCTTTGAAGAAATTGGAAAAGCCCTTCCCTACTGCACAATCCTGATTATTTCTAAAACCTTAAAAACTGTTCCACAAGGCTGCATGAAAGCATCTTCAATAGAAGAAGGAATTAAACTGGCAGAAAAAAATGACAGCGAAGTACTTATTGCCGGCGGACAGGAAATCTATGAACAGACTTTGCCTTTAGCAGATACAATTTATGCCACAGAAATAGACGCCCCTTTTGAAGGTGACAGATTCTTCCCAAAAATCAACGAACAGGAATGGGAACGAATTCCAGAAACTAAAAGAGAAGAAAATGGCATAAAATATGAGTATGTAACCTATAAAAGAAAATAAAAGCTTTTTTATTAACAGAAAGGCCGATCTACCTTAATTACACAGTTTACATCAGCATTTGCTTCTTTTATTTTTTTATTGATTAAAGCTGTAAGTTCTAAATCCGAAAGTTTACATTCAAAAGGTTTTACTACATCAAAAACAAGATTTGTATGTGTAATACCAGGAACCATTCTTACATCATGAACAGAAAGTCCTTCTGCAATTTCGTGACAGACATTTTTTGCGCAAACCTTTAATTCAGCAAGCCGTTCGTTGTTGCTGTCTACAGGGTCCATATGAATTACAACATCACAGTTTAATTTTGCAGAAATAGCATCTTCTGCCTGATCAATTACATCGTGAAGTTCAAAAATATCTTTTTCACCAGGAACTTCTGCATGAATGCTTATCATTACCCGGCCTGGACCATAATCGTGAACAACTAAATCATGAACACCAATAATAGGTTCAAAATTCAGCATTTCTTTTTCAATCTGATCAACAAATTCTTTAGAAGGAGCAGTTCCCAAAAGAGGTTCAATTGTATCGTGAACCGATTCAAGACCTGTTTTAATGATAAAGATTCCAACAATCACCCCGGCAATGCCATCAACAGGCAAAGAAGTAAAACGGCCCGCAACGATAGAAACAATAACAACAAAAGTAGAAATTGTATCGCTTAAGCTGTCTTTTGCAGTTGCCTCCATACTCACAGAATTAATCTTTTTACCAATTCCGTGATTATAGATATACATGTAAAATTTTATAAGAACAGCAAAAACTAAAATAATAATAGAAAAAATATTAGCTTCCAAAGGTTTTGGATTTCTAATAGCTTCCACAGAAGATTTAATCAATTCAATTCCCATATAACAGATTAAGAACGAAACGATTAAACCTGCAATGTATTCAATTCTGCCGTGTCCAAAAGGATGTTCTGGATCAGGTTTTTTAGATGCCAGCTTAAAACCTAAAATCTGCACAATGGAAGAAGCTGCATCCGAAAGGTTGTTAAAAGCATCTGCCACCATAGAAACGCTGGCACAGAGAGTTCCAAAAATAAATTTAGCAGCAAAGAGTACAAGGTTCAGAAAAACACCGAACCCGCCACACAGAACTCCATACTGCTGACGAACAGCAGCATCCGAGTAATCCATTCTGTTTTTAATAAAAAGACGAGCAAGAAGAGAAATCATTTTTAGTGTCAGTTTACAAATTATTTAGAAGTATTCTTGTTTTTATCAGGTCTGTGATAAACTTTTTCTTCGAGAGCATCTTCAATATCATCTGGAAGAAGTTCAAAGAAATCATAACCAGTCAAAGCTTCAATTTCATCAATAGAAGTCAAATACTGTTCCCAGTCACCGTCTTTTGCAATGCCCATTTTGTTTGGAACATTGATAGCAATAACTGTTGTATTTTCGTTGATACGACTGATGTCATTCTTACCTTTATCAAGAAGAATTAAAACTTTCCATGTATAAGCTGGAACATTCATCTTTAATGAATCACCAGATTTTGTAGTAACATCAATAGAATCAAACATTTTTCCATTTTCGCCCTGACCACCAGTTCCGTATGGACCTGCGATAATGTAAGCTTCTTTACCGTTGCCAACCAGTTCTCTTTCGTAGTTTTCAAAATGCATCCAGATTACGCGGTTGTTATCTGGAGACTGAGGAACCATGTTAGTCATAAGGAAGGTCATAGAGTTATCTTCAAGAGTTGCAGTTCTATCTGCAGAAGGACAAACATGTCCACGGTCAAAACCATATGTATTGTACTGATAGTCAGCTTTTTTTACCCAATACCAGTCAGAAGGAAGATTTTCGTCAGCTCTAAAGTCATTGCTGCGGTCTGCATCACCAAAATCTTTTGAATCAAGGTGCCATGCAACCCAGTTTGGACACAAAGTATCTGTATTATAAGAAAGAGTATACTGTTTCTTTTCCATCAGGTAGTTAGTACCATTGCTGATTTTTGCAACAGCATCTGAAGGGTTACCAAGATGTAAAGGATTGTTTTCGGAATAACCAGTATCGCCACTGAAAGAACCAGTAGTTCCAGTCTTAGATTTTACAGCTTCGATAGATTTCTTTTCAGGAGTAACAACTGTATTCTGAGCAGTTCCCGTGTTATCTAAAGAATATTCACCACGAAGAATTTCAGGAATATGATTAATAATTGGTTCTTCAGTCTGAACAATCTGAACACCGCTTGAACTTACTTCAAGAGTTGGTTTACCAAATACAAACCAGGCACCAAATACCAGGAGAAGAAGGATAACACCAATTGAACAGCCTAAACCAATCTTAAGTCCAGTATTTCCGGAACCTTTTGAGTTTTTAGCAGAAGCAACAACTTTACTTGCAACCTTTTTAATCTGTTCTGCATCTGCCTTTACTTTTAAAGAAGTAGAACCATCAGCCTTTTTCTGAGTTGTAACTTTTACAGTTTTTTTCAGATCTTTCATAGTTGGTGCTGAAGATTTAGTTGAAGTTGATTTTGTTGAAGTTGATTTAGTTGTAGCAGCTTTTGCTGAAGAAGCAGTTGAAGTCGATTTTGTAGTAGACGCAGCTTTTGTCCCAGAAGACTTTGTACTAGAAGAAGAACTTTTTGCTGAAGTTGTTTTAGTTTCTTTCTGGGCTGTAGATTTTGCAGTAGTTTTAGAAGAAGAACCTGCAACCGAAATAGATCTGGCTTTTCCAGAATTTGAAGTCGATTTTTTTGATGCTGAACTATCAGCTGTTGTCTTTGTTGTACTCATAAAATCCAATTATCTATATTAAATGAAAAATTTCAAGACAGAGAACTTTATTTTCTATATACTAAACCTATGAACTTACTTTCAATAAATAATCTTTCAAAAATCGGACGGGAAAAACCTCTTTTTACAGAAGTTACCTTTGGACTTCAGGAAGGAGAAAAAGCGGCCCTCATCGGTAGAAACGGAACAGGAAAATCCACACTTTTAAATACAATTGCAGGAGTTTACCAGCCTGATACAGGAACCATCGTTCTCAATAAAGAAGCAGGCCTTTCTTTTTTACCACAGAATCCCGCATACAATCCCGAAGATACAATCCGAGATCATATTTTTAAAAGTAATTCACCAAAACTTCAGGTAATTCAAAAATACATGGAAGCCTGCGAAAACCTGGGAACTGCCCCAAAATATCAGGCAATGTACGACGAACTTACCCTTCAGATGGAAAATCGTGACCTCTGGAACTACGAATCCCAGATTTCATCAATTCTTTCAACCTTAGGCATTACAGACTTAAACCGTAAAATGAGCACCCTTTCTGGTGGAATGATAAAAAAAGTTGCCTTGGCTCAGGTTTTAGTTGAAGACACAAAAATCCTTTTACTGGACGAACCAACCAACCACCTGGACATTACAACCATTGCCTGGCTTCAGAAATATCTTCATGATACAAAGCGTTCAGTTTTAATGGTAACCCATGACCGCTACTTTCTGGACGGAGTCTGTACCAACATTTACGAACTTGCCCGCAATAAAATCAAAATGTACGAAGGAAACTATTCCCAGTATCTGGAAAAAAAGGCAACCGAAGCAGAAATCGAAGCCAACACCGAACGCCGAATCGAATCTGTTCTTCGTTTTGAACGGGACTGGCTTTTACGAGGTCCTTGTGCCAGAGGAACAAAAATTAAAGCTCGTATCCAGAGAGACATGCAGCTTATTAATAGAGAAAAATTTGCCGCCGACAAAGGCTTTACCTTCGAAGTAACAGGCCGCCGGCTTGGAGGAAAAGTTCTGGAACTTCACAATATATCCAAGAACTATCCAAAAGGCTTTGGAGACAGCCAGAATAACTTTACTCCAGTAATTAAAAGCTTCTCCTACAAATTCACTAAAGGCGAAAAAATCGGGATTTTCGGAAACAACGGCTCTGGAAAATCCACTCTTTTGAACATTATTACAGGTGCCATCCAGCCAGACACAGGAAGCCTTGATTTAGGCGTAAATACAAGTTTTGGCTACTACACCCAGAATCCGGTTTTTCCAGATTTAAATCTTACAGTTTTAGAATACATCAAAGAAACTGCGGAACAGATTGTGCAGAAAGATGGCACTATCATCCGCCCAGAAAAATTCCTTGAAGAATTTGGTTTTGAAGGAAAAATTCAGTATTCTCCAGTTTCCACATTAAGCGGTGGCGAAAAAAAGCGGCTTTATCTTGTCCGACTTCTTCTTCAGAATCCAAATTTCCTTATTCTGGACGAACCTACCAACGATTTTGACATTTTTACAATGAACATTCTGGAACAGTTCCTCATGAACTACCAGGGCTGTCTGCTTTTAGTAAGTCATGACCGCTATTTTATGGACAAATGTGCCGATACCATGTTCATCTTAGAAGACGACGGTTCAATTTCGGGTTTTGTAGGAAAATGCAGCGAATATATCGAATACAAAACCCAGCAGGAAAAAGAAGAAAAAGCAAATCAGAAAAATACAAAGGGAGAAGTCTCTCCCTCGCACCAGCCACAGTCTGGCGCTACCCTCTCCAGCGGGGGCTCAACCCCCGCAACGCCCCCAGAAGCTAAAAAACAGAAGCTTTCTTTTAAAGAACAGCGGGAATTTGAAGCTCTGGATGCAGAAATTCCAGAGCTGGAAGCAGAACAGAAGGCTCTTGAACCAGATTTAGGCTCTTCAGATTTTGCAAAACAGCAGAAGGCAACTGCCCGCTACAACGAAATTTCTGCCATGCTGGAAGAAAAATACCAGCGCTGGGAAGAATTATCAGAGAGAGCATAAAATAATAGATTTTTTCACCTTGTATAAAATTTCATCTTAGAATAAAATATAGGTATCTTTTTTCAGGAGGCGTAAAATGGACAGCGGTAGTTCCGGGTATCCCATATTCAGCATAACAATCAAAAGCCTCCTGCTCTCAAAATAATTCCATAAATCTCATATTTCTGCAGGTGGCTCCCAATAAATTTTATGGAGCAATATTATGATTACATACTGGCAGCAGATTGACGGTAACTTTTCAAAAACAAAAAAAGACGACATCGACCAGGAAATGCCTCTTTGGATTGATGCCCGTAATGTTACAAGAGACGAAACAACAGATTTACAGACAGAATACGAAATTGACCCAGATCATATTCTGGATATTCTGGACCCTGATGAACTTTCCCGACTTGAAGATGGTGAAGGCTATATTCTTACAATTGTCCGAGTACCAATTTATGACCCAAATGCAGAAACTCAGTATTCAACAGTTCCTGTAGGTATTATCATTAAAGGAAAAACAATCATTACAATCTGCTGGACCGACAGCGAAGTATTAAAAGACTTTGGTGCCAACAGAATCAAGAATGTACGATTAACCGACTTCCCTTCTTTTATCGTTCAGATTTTGAATCGTGCCAACTTGAACTTCCTTCGTTACCTTAAGGAAATCAACCGCCGTTCAACCAGCATTCAGAACGAAATGCGTCTGGAAATCGAAAACCAGGAAATCATGCAGTTGCTTGGTCTGGAAAAATCTCTGGTTTACTTTACAACTTCCCTCAAGGCAAATTCACTTTTGCTGGAAAAAATGCGTACAACCCGACTCATTAAATTTGACGAAGAAGATATTGATTTTGTAGAAGGTGTAAAAATTGACAACCGCCAGGCTATCGAAATGGCCGACACCTACTCCAGCATTCTTTTTGGAGTTATGGATGCCTACTCATCTGTAATCTCAAACAACCTGAACGTTGTAATGAAAAAGCTTGCAATCATCAACCTGGTAATGATGGCCCCAACCTTTGTAACCAGCTTCTTTGGTATGAACTACAAGCTTCCATTCGAAAACCTGCCAGGCTATATACCAGTAATTATTGCAACCCTGTTGTGTCTTATTTCGGTATTTATCTGTACCTGGCTTTTGAACTGGAACAACAAAACAATAGATAAAATCAAGAGTGCCCGCCGCTTGACCCGCAAGCAGCGTAAATCAATCCGCACCGAAACAAAACGCCTTCGAAAGCAGGAAAAAAAGCTTAAGTAAGATTAGTGCTTCATTCACAAAGGGCGATTACACAAAGTAAGGCGCCCCAGTGATAGAATTTGTCACTATTACCAGAATCACTTCCCCAGCATAAAGCACCACTTTCGTTCATACGATGCTGCCGGAACCATCGGTTCCATTTAATAAGTCCATCGTACATTTCTTCAATAATCCATTTTTCGCCATAACGCTTATAGGAGAATTGTTCACATATATATTTAAGCGTTTAAGAATTCTACCTGAACTCAACTCCATCCAGAATAACACCCAGGTTTTCTAATGTTTCTTTCATATTTTCAGTTGTAGCCCAGATTTGAGGTTCGTAGCCTTTTCCTTCACCAAGCCAGTTATCTGGAATAATGCCATCTCTAGGATGATTGCCGGCATATATAAATACATCCAGCTCATTATTTGAATATTCCCCTCCATCAAACCGCTGCATACCACCAGAATGAGTTCCAACCAGTACACTTTTGAATTTTACATCTTTTGTTCCAAAGGCATGCCATAATTCTCCAGAGCTGTAGCTCCAGTTATCCTGAAGACAGATTACAGTTCCTTTATAATCAACAATATTCAGATATTCCTTGAAAGCCCCAAGAGGAGCGTTGTCTCCTCCTTTATTTGAGCGGGCATCTAAAATAATAAAATCTTTTTTTGAGGCATCCAAAACAGCTGATTGAAATTTTGTATGATAATCTTCACTAATACAATTGGTAAATCTGATGTAATAGGCATTTTCGGTCTCTTTTTCAAAATAAAAACCATCTGGATCCCTGCTTGCAAAAGTTCCTTCGTCTCTGGCAGTTGGTTTGTCAAAATAATAATCTCGAATTCTTACACTAAAATGACAGTCATCAATATATTCATCAAATAATTTGTCAAAATCTCTGGAATCTTTTACTGCCATCAGTTTTTCCTTTGTAAAACCTTTGTCCTGCATTTCGGCAAAACCTGCATACTGAGTACTTAAAACATCCCATATATAAGAAAGTTCATTCTGATTGATTTTAGTAACAAAGAATCCATGTGGAAGAAATAAATAATTATCTCCAAATCTGGAAGGAATTATCTGTAAATCATTTTTTTTAAGATAGTTTTCTATTTCATTTTTGTGGGAAACAGTCCAGCCATTAGTCGCATTGCGATTTGAAGCTTTATAATAAACATAAGTGCCTGTAAATTCTTTAAAAGAATCTGGAGTCTGAGTAATTTTATAACCATAAAGGCCGTTATACTGCTCTTCTTCTATTGCCCACTGACTTTCTTTTACGGAACAGCTTGTAAGAAAAATACTGGCAACCAACAAAACAAATACAAAACTTTTTTTCATCTTTAGAACTCCATCTCCATTCATTTCTGATGTAAGACTTAGAGCAGTCATACAGGCATTTCTGATTTCTTTATCTTTTAGTTATCTTCTGTCTTATAGATTCTAACCGGTTCAATGCTTCATTTAATGTTTCATCTCTTTTAGCAAAGTGAAGACGAACATAACGATTTTCTGGTTCTTTGAAAAAAGAGGAACCTGGAACAGAACCAACTCCAACATCTCGGGCAAGAACTTCTGCAAATTCCAGATCCGATGAATAACCAAATTCTGAAATATCAATCATGATATAATATGCCCCCTGAGGAACTGTATGCTTTAATCCAATTGTATCTAACCCTCTAAGGAACAAATCTCTTTTCTGTGTATATTTTGCCTGCAAATCAGCATAATATTCATCACCAAATTTAAGACCAGCTACAGCCGATTCCTGCAAAGGATGTGCCGCTCCAACTGTTAAAAAGTCATGAACTTTTTTAATGCGGTCTGTAATTTCTGGATTTGCCTGAGTATAACCCAAACGCCAGCCCGTAATTGAATAAGTTTTTGAAAGGGAATTACAGGTAATTGTACGGTCTTTCATTCCTGGAAGCGAAGCCATATAAACATGTTCATTTGGCTTATAGAGAATGTGTTCGTAAACCTCATCTGTAATTACAAAAGTATCATATTTTACGGCAAGGTCTGCAATAATCTGCAGTTCTTTACGGGTAAAAACTTTTCCACAGGGATTAGAAGGGTTACAAACGATGATTGCTTTTGGTTTTTTCTTGAATGCAGTTTCCAGAACATCAACATCAAAATTAAACTCTGGTGGAACTAATGGAACATAAATCGGTTCTGCTCCAGAAAGAATTGTATCAGCTCCATAATTTTCATAAAAAGGAGAAAATACAATTACCTTATCTCCAGGATTTGTAACACTCATCATCGCAGCCATCATAGCTTCTGTTGAACCGCAGGTTACTACAAGCTCTTCATTGGGATTTACAGCAACCCCACTAAAGTGCTGAATTTTTGCCGCAAGAGCATCGCGAAAATTCTGTGAACCCCAGGTTGTAGAATACTGATGAAAATCTTCATTTGTTACTTCTGCAAGTCGGTTCAAAATTTCTGCTGGAGGTTCAAAATCAGGAAAACCTTGTGACAGGTTCACCGCTCCATATTGATTCGAAATACGAGTCATACGGCGAATTACACTGTCTGTAAATGTTGCGGTTCTATTCGAAAGTGATGGCATAATGATTTTTCTCCATAATTCCAATCTATTCAATTAGATAAGGATGAGTTTTCCAGTTTCTGTATCAATATTTGCAATAATGTCACCATCTTCAGAATATACAGGAATTGTACTGGCATTCATAGAGAATTTTCCCACTACAGTTCCATTCTTATATACTTCGTCAAAATAAGCTTCATAAGAAAGCACAATTCTCATATATCTTGAAGGACTGGTTACTGCACTTGAGACATTGAGATAAGCACCAGGACTGTTTAATGTAACAACTGGGATTTTTTCTGTGCCAGTTACAGTCCAGTTTACAGTACAGTTGTCACCATTTATATAAACATCAGGAACATTTGATCCCTTTAATTCAACTGTACAATTATTTCCGTTTACAAGAACAGGGAAATCGCTGACACCTCCATCTGTTACAGTAATTTTACAGTTATCAAAGCAGGCATAATTTTCTTCGTCAGATAAGCGTACACCAGTACAGCTTGCGGCATTAATTGTAACATCCTTAAAGAGTGCTCTAGATTTTTTTACCTGGAATGAACCGTCATCATCGTTATCAAGTCTCTTTAAGTCAAATACTGTTTCGTAGTTAGAAGTTGTACCTGCTGCATTAATTACAATAGGACCATAGGAACCGTCAAAAACCACATCGTAATCGGCATTTACATTTCTTGTTGAAATTTCAAAAGCTGGGAATTGTCCTGAATAGTTAAGTTCTGCACTTTCTAGTCTTGAACCATAAAAGTTTACTGGCAAAGCACGATTTATTTTAATAGTTGATCTACTTGTAATTGTACTTGAGAAACCAGTACTAACCGAACCAGGCCTTCTCAGTATAAAATTCTGATGATCAGCTCTGTAATTTACATCAAAGCTTGTAGGAACAAAATTTTTACAGAAAATACCATTATCACATAAAGTAATATTCTGATTTGCTTCACAACCATCCCCTGTGTAATTTACAAAACAGTCTGTAATTTTATATCTGCCATCATCTTCTTCCTGAATAATCATTTCTGCAGGAATTGTTCTGCGGCCTGTATAAAAACCCGAAGTCAGTTTATATAAACTCTGTTCACTAAGATAATAGGTTGGGAAAACTACTATTGTTGGTGTAATATCGCTATTTGCCACATAATTAGATTTCAAATAAATTCTAGGATAAGAACAGTAACCGTCTATGCCACCTTCATCATACAATTTATCGTACATATAAATTTTGTTGATTGTATTTTTTCCGCCTAAATAAATATCTGTTCCTGAAAGAATTTCTTCTCCCTCACAGTCATTAAACTCGATGGAATTAAATTCAAAATGACCAGGAAGACTATAATAATCTGCTCCCTTATCAAAATTAAATTCTGTTGTCTGATTAATTTTGATAATACCTGTTGTATTATTTTCAAAACCTGTACCAGAAATATTTGCAGAAGTTGTTTTTCCTGTAGAGCAGGAATTAAACACAAGGCCGTAAGCAGTAATATTTGCAGACTGTTCTGCAAGAATTGCAGGTGTATTTTTTGAGTTAGTAATTATTGTGGAATCAATATTTAAAGTTGATCTGTCATAAAGATTAATACAAGGGCGTACTTCTTCCTTATAAATATTTGATACATCAATGGTAACTCCAGAAAGAGTTACATTTGCTTCTGACGGATTCTTTTTATCCTTATATTTTCTTGCATTAATAAAAACGGTTCTAGGACTTTTATATACTTGTACCTGATTCAAAATTACAGTACCGCCATTAACATAAATGCAGGAATTATCAGTTGTAAGAGGATTTGTTATATTATCCAAGTAAGTGCTTATAAATCTGAATCTGTTAGAAGCTACCTTAAAGGTTGCTCCTGAATTAACATAGAACATTATATTATTCTGTTCTCTTTCAAATCTAACATAATTATCGCCACTTGGATTTGTATAAGTATTAACTAATTCAACATTACCTCTGACAGTAATTCCAGGTTCCCGTGGATCATTTACAATCGTTACACGATTTTCATATAAATTACCAACATAAATTCTTGTTGGGATTTTTTTAGAAGAAACCGATTCAATAGCCTTTTTTAATTCAGCAAAAGTTTCAGCAGGATGATTAGCATTTCCAGGGGTATTATCTCCTTCAATGGTATAGTAAACCTTATCCATACTTTTCATATCCTGGTCACTGATAAAAATATCAGCAACTGCAGGCGCATCTTCTTGAATCATAACTGCATTAGAAGAAATAAAATTGCTACTTAATTCTAAAAAGTCGTTGTCATCCAAAAAAGTTTTTTTTGTAACACTTTCTTTTTTACATAGAGGCATTACTTTTGCAATTACATAAATACCATACTCCAATCCACGAATTGTTATGGTATCACCTGCAGCTACAATTTTGTTTACATATTCAATATTATCTCTGCCATTTTCAACAAGAACTCTATAGTGAGTAATATAGGAAATTGCACTACGACTATTATTTTTTGCACCTGGCAGTTTAATAACTAAAGAACCGCCATCATAAATATCATGAATTCCTTTACAAGATGTAAATAAACCAAACACCAGAAAACCTGCAACCAACCAGGCAACCAAACTTTTTTTCACAAAACTCCCCTTTCTATAATTCTCTCAAATATATTATTTTGCACTACAGCAGATTCTAAAGCCCATGTAATTATAATATTCATTTGGGTCATAATAGTAGCGGTCTCCTGCAAAATTAAACAGTGTATATTTTGACCAGCTGCCACCACGACTAACTCTATCATAACCTAATTTTGGACCATAAATTTCATTATCAGAATATTCTGCAAACCAGTCCCAGCAATATTCCATTACATTTCCTGTCATGTCAAAAAGCCCCGCACCATTTGGATTTCCAGTTCCAGGAGCTACAGAATCAGGAGTCAATGGAACACCAGCAGTTCCAATTATTCTGGTTTCTGTTGTGTTATCTGTAAGCCAGGCATATAAAAGCCCTTCTTCATCCTCGTAAGACTTCTGACCGCTGACCAGATCTCCTGGCTGAAAACCATATTTTGTGCGGCGGGCTGCATATTCCCATTCACTTTCGGAAGGAAGACGGAAGCCATTTGCATCCCAGTTACATTCACACAAGTCACAGGCAGCAGTATCAGATGAATCTCTAATTACTGTTCCACCATAAGTATAACAAGGCACTCTTCCAGATAATTCGCTTAAAGCGTTGCACCACACAATTGCATCATACCAGGAAATCATTGTAACCGGCTGATATTTATTTTCTTCAGTTGGAGCTGCCCCACGACGGCCTTTTGAACCAGCCTGTCCTGGATGAGCAAAATAGTAACCCATTTTTTCAGCTTTTACTCTTGTCTGATACCACAACTCATAAGAAGTTTCGTATTTATTGATTGAAAAAGCTTCTACAGTTCTTGGGGCAGTAAAAGACTGGCAGTCTTCACCAATCGTATAGGTCAATCCTGTTTTAAATGTTACAAGACTAATGCTGTTAAAATTATTCTGAGCAAACATTGGAGCCGAAAAAAGAAGAAAGGCTCCCAAAACTTTAGAAAAGAGATTTTTCATAATTCCCTCCAATAGCTTCAGTTTATAATGATTTTAATTCGGCAGAATCAACTTTCCAACCGTCAGCTGTCTTTGAAATTTCAAGCCATGCATATTTTCCTTCTGCAAGACTTCCTGGATTTACAACAGTTGTATTTCCAATTTTATCAACCCCGGCTCCTTCGTGAATATGTCCACAAACAACTGCAACCGGCTGATTTTCTTTAATGTAATCTGTAAACATCTGGCTTCCTGCATGAAGTTCCGCATTTACAGCATCACATTTAGTATCTTTAGGTGGATTATGGCTGATTAAAATCAAATTACTCCAGATTGATTTATCTCCAGAATCCTGGATTATTGTATCTACAATGCTGAAATCCTTCAAGATTTCTTCTTCGGTTCTTTCGTTTTCAGTTTTGCCGGTAAAGATTGTTCCACCACCAGCACCTACCAGATAAAGTCCGTCATGGTAAACCAGAGTATTTTCTACACAAACATCCTGTTTTTCCAGTTCTTCAATAAAATCCGGATTATCACAGTTTCCAAGAACTGAATAAATTGTATCGTGTTTAGTTACAAGTTTTTCCAATGCTGGTTTACCTGTTTCAGGCTTAAAACATTCTGCATAATCTCCGGCAAATAAAACTGCATCAGCCTGAGAGAACTGTTCATCCATTTTATCAAGAACTTCGTTTGCGGCGTGTAAATCACTAATTACCAATAATTTCATTTTATTCTCCAAAGATTAGATTACCTTTTCAAAGGCTTTTTTAAGTTCTGCCATCTGTTCTGCAGTACCAATTGTAATGCGAACAAAATCTTCGATACCTGGTGTAGAGAAATGACGGATTAACAAACCTTCACTCTTAATTTTTTTGTAAAGTTCGTTTCCATCAAGTCCATCCTTTTTAGCAAAAAGGAAATTTGTTTGACTCTTTATTACATAAAAACCTTTTGAAAGCAAAAAGTTATAGAATTTTTCTCTTTCTTCCGCAACTTTTTTTGAAGTTTCCACATAATATGCAGGATTCTGGCAGGCAGCAGTTCCAGCCACCTGAGCAATAGCATCAATTGGGAAGTGATTAACTGAGTTTTTTACAGTTGTAACAATATTTACGAGTTCTGGAGATGCAACTATATATCCAAGTCTCATTCCTGCTCCACAAAGACTCTTTGAGAAAGTTCGAACAATCACAAGATTTTTGAATTCAGCAAGCAATGGAATGCAAGATTCACCACCAAAGTCTACATAAGCTTCATCAACAATAAAAATTTCGTCTTTGCTGGCCTTTAAAAGCATCTGTCTAACTTCTTCCCGTTTAAGACCGATACCTGTAGGAGCATTAGGATTTGCAAAAATAATTCCACCACGATTGTTTTCTGCTCTTTTAAGCATTTCGTCTTTATCCAAAGACCAGTCAGCCTTGAGAGGAACATTATCCATTGGAATATTATAAAAGCCTGCATAAACTGGATAGAAGCTGTAAGTAAATTCAGGCATTACAAATTTTGTAGAAGAATCAAAGAACGCATAGAACACAAAAGACAAAACTTCATCAGAACCGTTTCCACTGTAAATCATTTCTGGAGTTACTGTAAAAGGAATTTTATCTTCTTCGGCTGGAGTTACTTTGTCCCCGTCAACTTTTGCACGACACAAAACTCCACCAGTTTTATTCAACATATCTGCAATTGCTGCATGGAGTTCATTTGAATCTGGATCCGGATACAGTCCCATTTTGTCTGGATGATTCTGAACAAAATCAACAACAGCCTTCTGTACTGCAGGAGAAGGTTCATAAGGATTTTCATTAGCGTTTAATTTAATATAAACTCTATCTTTTGGCTGTTCACCCGGTACATATGGGTGAAGATTATTCATTCTACTTGAAACTATCATAGAAAATATTTTATTCATATTGAACATTAAATTCAATAAATATAAAACATAAACTAGTTAAAAAACACTTTATATAGTAGAATATACATATGGCTACATCTTCAAACTTAAGTTCAATTATTCGGTTTTATGCTGATAAACAAAAGTCTCCATTTATCGATCTGCGGGAATTCTGCACCTATATTAAAAAGTATGCAGAACATCATGTAGAAGAACAGGCAGAACTTGTAAAATATCTGGGAGATCCAACTAATACAGTTACAGCAGAATTAGCAGGATTGGAAGAGAAACATCTTGCAGCCACCATTCCTAACGGAAATAAAAAAATGATTGTTTCAGTTTCTTATTTCACCGTTAAGTATGCTAATCAATATAATGAAATTCTAAAAAACGAAGCTCTTCCTTATCCAGTTGAAGCGGATCTACCTAAAAAATTTCCAACTTATGTTCTGGAACGCAAACAGGCTGAACAGTACATTATTTCGAATATCGAAAATCAGAATTTAAAATCACCTCATTTATATATTCTTGCTTTTTCACAGGATATTCCGGCTCTTTTGCTTCCTGAATGTGTTCCAATTAAAGTACTTCTGGAGACTTCCCAGAAAAAAATCCGCAAGATTTTAAAGAAAGATGAATATCACGATTACTTCTTAAAAAAGCTTAGAAGTTCAAACCCTCAGAAAGAAATTTCAATCAAGAATTTCTTCAGTCACTTTATTGATAAAGAAACTGACGGCTATATGGATGTTTCCGAAGGTGACGATTACTACATGTGGAATCAGCTCTGCTATTTTATCCGCCAGGATTTTGAAAAAATTCAGGATAGAACTGGGGAAGATACAAATATTCTTCAGGCAATTCAGATTTCAGAAATCTACAATACTTACTTAAAACAGAAATTCAATATAAACAAAAAACGGGAAGAAGCTCTTAAAGAACTTGAAAGCCAGTTGAATCAGTCTCCATTCTTCTTCTCAATGAATCAGATTCTTAAATTCCATGATAAAAATGGAAAGCTGCTTTACGGCCAGTACACAGAAAATGATTTACGAAACTTCCTTCAGAATCTTACCCAGGAAGCAGAAAACAACACCCTGCCTCCATTGCTGGTATTTAAAGTTGCATCTGGAACCCGCTACTATGTTTACAAGAAAAAGGTTCTTTCTTTAATTGTACGACTTTGTAACGAAGCACATGACACAATCGAAAATGCCATGGTAAAAAAATGGTATGATGCAATGCTGGAATACGAAAAACTTCCAGAAATGAACGATAGAAACAAGTTTGAAAAAAGTCTTGAAACTCAGGTTGAACAGAATTCACCGGTTCTCTATGCACTTTTAAATGCAAACTTTATGAATATGATGGCTCTTGAAAAAAGTGATCTGGACGATTCAATGAGCAGCTATACCCTTTTTGCAAATGGCAAATTAAAACCATACAGCGAACTCCTTCTCCTGACTTCTGATCAGGTTATGTCAAAAGTTAAAATGGATTTACCTGCAATCTATACTTTCCCAATTATCTCGTGGATTGTATCCCTCTTCCGTTCCCGCAAAAAGAAACAGGCTAAAACAGAAGTTATTGAAGAAGTAAAAAATCCTTTCGAAAACGAAGGTGAAGAATCTACTAAAAAATACACTAAAACCGAAGCTCTTGCAGAACAGGCTCGTATTCTTACAGAAGATTTTATTCCAGAAGGTTCAACTTTGGACCGTGAACTGGATTATCTGAACAAGCAGTGGAATAAAATGATTACAAAAGAAGCCCACTATCAGCTTACAGAAGATGTTAATGCTTTAATCAGAGACTATACAAGACGAGTTGTAAGAACTTTATCTGCAGTAAGTTTTACAAAAGAACGAGTCATAAACCTGGCAGAAACTCTTGTAAAAACTCCAAACATGCAGAAAATTGGAGAAGAAGAAGCTCTCAAGGAATATATCGAACTTTATATTCTTAGACTTGTAAGCAACTTTAAGAAAAACGGCTAGAATAAAAGAATATTTCCAATAAACCTGTGAAAAGTGAAAATTTCCAAAAGAAATTTTCACTTTTTTTTATTTAACCTCAAAAACACTTCCTGAAATTTACAAGCTTTGAACATTATATATACGAGGACAAATTAAGTCCTTTTGAAAATGCCTGGCCGGACATTTTATTTCTTGTAAACAGAGGTCATTATGAACCAGTTAAACTCAATTATTCTTGAAGGCAATGTTGTAAAACAGCCAGAATTAACAGAACCATGTTCAGGTTTCAAAGTATGTAAATTTACAATTGCAGTAAATCGTTTTTTCAAAAAAGAAAGCGGAGAGGCAGTAGAAGAAGTTTCATTCTTTGATGTTGAAAGCTACGGAAAAAGTGCTGAAGTCTGTCAGTCGAATCTTACAAAAGGAAGAGGTGTTCGTGTTGTAGGCAGATTAAAGCAGAACCGCTGGAAAGATACTGATGGTAAAAATCACAGTAAAGTATTTGTAATGTCAGAACATATTGAATTCAAACCTGTATTCGATAATTCTGAAGAAAAAAAGGCTTCCAAAAAGGAAGCCGTAACTGAAAAAATTCCGGAACAGGTTGTATTCTAAAACCTGAACCAGAAAATATTGAAAATCAGGAAGCTTATGTTTTTCGCATTAATCCTCCTGACATAGCTAAATATATTCCTTAAAAGACTAGATAAGTTTTATCTGCCTTTTTTCTTGCCATAACCTTTGCTGTAGCCGGGCTTTCTTTTTCCCTGATTTTCAGAAGTTCTGGCTGCAGCTCTTTCTGCGGCGGCTTTATATTCTTCAATCTGAGCTGGAGAATAGAAACCATCCTTCCAGTTGAATCTGGATATTTCAGGTAAAGGCTGACTTTTCATCATTGAAGTTGAAATAGCCTTAATCTGACTGCGGTTGACTTTTGTCTTAGAAAAATCAATCAGAACTTTCTTAAAGCCTGCATTTTTCATAAAGCCAACTTTATCTACAATGGAGAATGGACCTTCAGGCATTACAAAGGAACCGTCAGCAGTAGAATTTACCTTGAATACAGAACCTTCCTTATCTTCAAAATAAGTAAAATCATAATCACCAGGAAGCTTAAATCTCATTCGGAATAAAGCAGGATATGCAAAAACAGGAACCAGAACACGACTGCGAACATTGTTGTCATAAGTCTGTTCAAGGTTTCGTCTTGAATTTTCGTAAGGCATAATAAATGCACCAATATTCTGATTTTCCAGCCATGAAACAGCCCAACGGTTGAAGGTATAAAGGTATGGTCCCGCAATAACAGTTGCTTTTCCTTTAAGCATCTGAATATGAGCAATATTATTTGCAACAAACTGAGTGTAGCCTGCAGCAATCAAAGTATTCAATTCTTCTGCAAGTTTATCTTCCTGAGCAGCTGAACAGAATGGATCAAGCGAAATATAAATCTGTTTCTTTGAGAATGGGAGAACAGTTTTCTGATTCAACAAATCGTATGAAGTTTCGGAGTTGTATTCCAGAATAAGTCTTACAGGATTTAAGCCCTGAACTGCAAACACATCAGGAATGGAAGAAACCTGAACATAAACTCCATCAGGGAAATAGGAAAGTTCCTTCTGTCCAACTGGAGTCAAATCAAGGATTGGCAGCAATTCATCTTTAGGCTGCTTTCTGTAACGTCCAATATCGTTTGGAAGAACTCGAGGATATCTTTTTGAACCAGATTTAATCTGCAAAAGATAAACTTCGTCCCCAACAGAAAAACCTCCAGGAATATCAATCCAGCGTTTTTCGGAAGCTTCGTCAATTTCTACAGAACGAACTTTATGACTTACGCGGCCAGTATCATCTTTTTTGTGAAGACGGATTGAATCACCTGGATCTGGATCATAACTTCCGCCTTTAAGATATGCCATCTGAATTCTAAGCTGTTCTGGTGGAGTATCAGGATTTGCAGCCTGACGGATTGCTTCCACCAGGTCTTTATCAGCAGGTTTTGTTCCAGCGATTTTTCCTAAATAAATACCAGTTCCACCAGCCTGATCTGGATTAAGAATCTTTTCTGCAGCATTATTAACACCTTCTTCAAGATCCTTAAAACCATACCAGTAAGAAGTCTTTGTTCTTGCAAAGTCAGAAGCAAGCATTCGTTTTCCGGCAGCAATTGCACCTTTTTTATCTTCTTTGTAATGATCAATAACATAACGATATGCCGAAACTACACTTCCAACATATTCAGCAGATTTCATTCGTCCTTCAATTTTAAATGAATCAACACCAGCTTCGATTAAATCAGGAATCTGGTCGATTAACTGTAAATCACATGGAGAAAAATAATAGCCCTGTTTAATTCCACCAGGAACTTCTGCAGTATAAAAACGACGGCAAGCCTGAGTACACATACCGCGGTTTGCAGATTTTCCACCAAGGAAGCTGGAGAACAAACAAAGTCCTGATTCACTTACACACAAAGCACCATGAACAAATACTTCAAGGTCTGCCCCTGTTTCGGTTTTGATTTTTTTGATTTCGTTGAGCCCAAGTTCTCTGGCAAGAACCATTCGTTTAACGCCGGCACCCTGCAAAAGACGAACAGCATTAGAACTTTCTACATTCATCTGTGTAGATGCATGAAGTTCCAGTTCAGGGAAAAATTCCTGAGCCATACGCATAACTGCATAATCCTGAACAATTAAACCATCAGGTCTAACTTCATTTAAATATGAGAGGAATCTATAGAGTCGTTCTGTTTCCCGTTCTTCACAAACAGTATTTACAGTAACATAAATCTTCTTATTCTGACGATGAAGAGATTCTACGGCTGCTTCAAACTGGTTCCAGGCAAAGTTTGTTGTTCTTAATCGAGCATTAAAGCTTTTTAAGCCTAAATATACAGCATCGGCACCTTCGCCAATAGCAGCCTCTAATGATTCAATGTTTCCCGCAGGAGCTAATAATTCTACCATAAGAAAACATTATATCATAAATCAATTTTTGTTTATAGACTGCCAGGACTTGATGTTCCCACAACCCAGGTATTTTCGTCCGATACTAAAGGATATGAAATGTCTACCCCATTCCTGTAGTTTTCTAAAAGTCTGAGACTATCGGTTCTGTGCAAAGTTTTGGTATCGGTAATTCCATCGGTAACAGATGCAAAACTAACTTCAAAGCCCTCGTAAAGACCATTTTCAAAAGCCTGAACTGCATAGGTTTCCATGTCCTTACTCCAGTTTTCGGTTCCACTTTCTCTGTAAAAAGCAGCATCCATAATCTGACCGTTTGCCTGATTCTTTACCACAATTACATCAGTTTTATTTCCAAGTACAGTTCCTTCTTCGGTTCCCCACAGGTCCCGAATGCCATTGGTACAATAGGAGGCGGATGCCAGGTTTAAGTTGTCACCTTCTTCACTTTCACAGCCATTTCCTCTTTTTCTCAAATGAACAACAAAAACTTCTCCCCCATGAACTTCCAGCACAGGAAACTCATATTTTTTTGACTCTCCATCATAACCGCTTATAATTTCCAGCCCCGAAAGATTCCCGTCAGAAAGGCACAAAAACTCTATATATTCATTGCGATAGGTTCCACTGGCCTTTTCTTTTGAAGTCTGGGAACTGACAGATTTTGCCTGAATTTCGGTCATCACCAGTTTTGGAACCCGCCCATTAAAGCCTGTAAAAGGAATTGCAAAACTCAAACTGTTTCCGTTAGAATCCTTTACCACTCCATAAAGTTCATATTTTTTTCCAAGAATCATTTCATCAAAAAACGAAACATTAATTCTGGTCCGTTCCTCGTTATATGAAATGTTTTCGCATTCCATCACCTTAGGTTCCATTCCCTCTTCCGGCAAAAGCGAAACAACACAACTGGACAGGGCAACTTTTTCCGAAAAACTCAGGCTGATATTTCTGGAATCTTCCACCCGATAATTCTGAAGCACTGGAGATTCATAATCTCCTTTTAGAAGTTTTATGCCTTCTTCTGAAATTTTACAGGAAACATTTGCCGCCGACAGCAGGGTTACTCCTGTAATGAAACAGGTTTCCAGAGCAACCACAAGAAAATTCAACAGTTTATTTTTTTTCATTTACTACCTCTAAAAGGTAATAAAAAAAGGCTGATGGAAACTTTTGGGTAACCGTCAGCCTTTATACATATATATATTGTTCAACATCTGCAAAAAAACGGAAGTCTTTTAACAGATTTTTACAATTTTTTTTATTTAATTTCAGCAGCTTCTACCATGTAACGGATTGAAACTCCTGTATCATCTTCCATTGTTTTTTCAACAACAAAAATAAAATTCTTTTTAGAAGCATCGCACATGATTCTTTCGATTTTGTAACCGCTGATTCCTTTTCTTACAATGTCAGGAGAACCAACTTTATAAGATGAAAGAACTTTTCCAGAAGCATCTCTTTTTTCTACATTAATATAGAAAGATGATTTTACATTCTTGCCTTTTCCAATTACAGTTGGAACCAGCTGAATGTGGAATACAGTTGGATTTGAAATATCTGAATTCGAGAAATCCTGGAATTCAATAGTATCAGTTCCAGCTTTAGCAGGATCATCACAAATGTAAAGAACATGATCAGGATCTGCTTTTTTAAGCTTTATATTTTTGAAATAGTAAAAGCTTTTTCCTTCAAGAGATTCATAAACTTCAACACCAGATTTATCAGAAGTAACAGCAGTTGGTTTTGTTCTGAAAACACCGCCACTTACATAATCATTTTTAGCAATATCAACCTGAATGATTTCTGCCCAACCCTGGAATTTTTTATCTGTACGACCATACTGTGCAAAAACATAAGTCTTTCCATCTTCAGAGAATCCTTTATCCACAAAGGTTGCTACATCTCCGGCAAAAAGGCCTGCAACAGCTGCAAAAAGAACTGCAGAAGCTAACAATATTTTCTTCATTTTTTCCTCCAGTCTACATTTTATTTTCGGAAGATTTTTTTTAGTCTTTACTAATATTTATCAACAGTTTAATATTTAAACCATGACAGTCAAAAATAGAAACAGATTCATTAAAATTTTATTCATTTTTTCCGCAATTTTTCTCTTTGCCACCGAATTTGTTTTCCTTCATAAGTTTTTACAGAACAAAATTGATTTTTCCATTTTCCAGCAGTTCGAAAAGAACGGAATTTTTCTGTTTCGTTACAATCCATATGTTGTATTAGGAAGCTGTTTTCTTCAGATTTTTTATGTTTGCACTGTCACTTATGTCATTTACCGCAGTTTTGAAAAGACTCCTGCCATCGAAGCGGTTTATATGCTTTTGTACCTTTTTGCAATTCTGGGAAATTCCTTTAGAATTCTAAACGGTCTTTTTAATCTTATAGAAATTAAATCTTATTTACTGATTGCAATTGGAGATATAATTCTTTTTTCAAAGCTTTTGTATCCAATTTCTCTGTTGTGTGCAGTTGTAATGCCAGTTTCAGAACAAAAACAGGACACAGACCGAAATGTTTTTACAATAATAATGCTCTGTCTTTTCTTTGCAACAATCATTCCTCTGAATACTTTAAAAGTTATGCCGGACTTTTCTGTTGATTACAGCATGAAAATTCTTATCCGCTGTATAAATATAATCTGTACCGTATTTGGAACAATCGTTCTCTTTATTGTGAATAAAAAGCATCATTATAATCAGAAAACTACACTGGGATTTATTTTTACAATCGTAGGAATTGCAATCACAATCAATACTGTAAATCTTCTGGAAATTATTATAAGTTTTATACTCCTTTCACTGGGAACCTATTTTTACTTCTTTGAACTTCATAAACAATTCCTTATGAATGATTAGATTTTTTTAATGACTTTTTGATTGTTTCCCCTTATTATGTATATATGGAAACAATTGAAAATTTAGGAAAATATACATTCCCTGCCCTTCTTAAAAATAGTTTAGAAAAGTTTGGTGACAGACCAGCTTTAGCTTTAGTAGGCCAGACTCCAATCTCATATAAACAGATGGGTGACGATGCTGTTGCTGTAAGTAAACTGCTTTTTTCTTTAGGACTTAAAGAAGGTGCCAAAGTTGCACTTCTTGGAACAGGACGCCCAGAATGGGGTGTTTCTTATTTTGGTATTGTTAATCAGAAAATGATTTCTGTACCATTACTCCCAGATTTTTCAGTAACAGAGATTTCTACAATTCTTAAACATTGTGGTGTAGATGCAATGATTGTAGAATCAAAACTTTATGACAAAGTAAAATCAATTGACAGTGAATTGCCTGCAATTCTTATTAAAATGGATGACTATTCTATCATCCGTGGTGAAATTGTTGCAGATCCAGCTGATATGAAGACTGTAGAAGTTGAAGAAGATGATACTGCTTCGATTATTTACACTTCAGGAACAACAGGCCGTTCAAAAGGTGTTGAACTTTCTCACAAGAGCCTTGTTTGGACCGCAATTGGAGGACAGTCAGTTCACAGAATCAACAAAATGGATAGAGTTCTCTCTTTCCTGCCAATTTCTCATGTTTATGAATTTACAATTGGCTTTTTGATGCAGGTTTTAAACGGAGCTTGTATCTATTATCTTGGAAAACCTCCAGTAGTAAGCGCATTGCTTCCAGCGTTCAAGATTGTTCAGCCTACAATTGTTCTTTCGGTTCCACTTGTAATGGAAAAAATCTACAAGAGCAAAGTAAAGCCAACTTTCCAGAAAAACAAATTCATCAGTACAGTTTATAAAATTCCTCCATTCCGCAAGATATTGAATCGGGTTGCAGGTAAAACTGTTCTTAAGACTTTTGGTGGAAAACTGATTTTCTTTGGAATTGGGGGTTCTAAAGTTGATCCTGATGTAGAAAAATTCATGCGTGAAGCAAAATTCCCATATGCAATCGGTTACGGACTTACAGAAACTGCTCCTCTCCTTGCAGGTAGTGGTCCAAAAATCACTATTCCTGGAGTTTTAGGTCCAGTTATTCCTGGCCTTGATATTCAGATTGCAAACCCAAATCCAAACACAGGAGTTGGTGAAATTGTTGCAAAAGGTCCTAATGTTATGAAAGGATACTACAAAGATCCTGAATTAACTGCCGCTGCCTTTACAACTGAAGATGATTCTTGTGGCCCTGGATATTTTAAGACTGGCGACTTAGGAACTTTGGAAAAAATTAAAGGAATGATGAGACTTAGTCTTAAAGGCCGCTGCAAGAACATGATTCTTGGACCAAATGGTGAAAACATCTATCCAGAAGATATTGAATTTGTTTTGAACCAGCATCCTTTAGTTTCTGAATCTTTGGTTGTTGAAGATGACAACGGACTTGTTGCTTTGATTCAGGTTGATGAAGAAAAACTCGAACTTGAAGCAGAAGAACGATCAAAAATCAAATTCCCAAATCTTGCAAAAACAGCAGAAGCTTTTGCAAAAGAAATTGCATATCAGAAAGAAGTTATTCTTGGTGAAATCCAGTTCTTTGTAAACAGCAAAACAAACCGCAACTCAAAAATCAACAGAGTTCAAACGGTTGAAGCTTTTGAAAAAACTGCAAGTCAGAAAATCAAACGATATCTTTACGATCTTAAAACAAATGTTACTAAAGCTGCTGCTAAGGTAACAGGAAAGAAAAAAGATAAATAAAATGAAATAGTAAAGACCGATATTTTATCGGTCTTTTTTGTTACCCCAGGACAATACAGAGGTTATATTTATATATAACATGGAGAAAATATGAAGAAAATTTTGATTACTTGTTTTGCAGCCTTTGCTTCTTTATTTGGATTTGCTTCTTGTTCGGGAAATGCAAGTGAAATTGAAGGAACCTGGGTAGCTAAAGAACTTAAGTTGGAAGGAACTAATTATCAGGTTGTTCCTGCAGAAATTACTTTTGAAAAGGCAACTGCGTCTTCAGTTCAGGTTCATGGCAATGGAGGCGTAAACCTCTTTAATGGAAAAATTAAAATCAATAAAGATAAGATTGATTTTGGAGATAAAATTGCCATGACAAGAATGATGGGAGATCCAGTTTCCATGGCTTTTGAAGATGCGTTGATTGAAATTATCAACACCTCTGACAAATTTACTGTTGAAAATGATAAATTGACAATTTTCAGTTCAAAAGCTGATTCATATGTTATTTATTACAAAAAATAGTTTTTTTCCTGAAATAAATTGATAAAAAACAAATATGTTGGTAAAATTAAAACATATTTTAATTATAGGAGATTTTCTATGAAAAAATTAATTGCTGTACTTTTCGTTGCTGCTGCATTTGTTGTTGGTGCTTTTGCTGCTGACTTCCCAACAGGAGCATGGATTGACTCAAATTACAATGCTGAATGGGTAATTTCTGCTGATTCAACAATCGAACTCAAAGATTCAGTTACTGGTGAATCTTATGTTAAATTCGACAAATCAAAAATGGAAAACTACAAAGTAGGTGTTGATTCAGAAGGTGCTTATATTTCTTTCTACTATCCATCAACATCACGCGCTTACAAGTTCATTAAACCAGTTGAAATTTCTTCTGATTTGAAACTCGTAATCAATCCTGACTGGTCAGATTCTGACTACAAAGTAACAATCAAATTCAACAAAGGAAAACTTTTCTAATTTGAATTAATACTTCAGGATAAAAAAAGGATGTCGTGAAGTGCACCCCTAAAGTTGGACAAATAAAGTTCAATTTTAGGAGGTGCATTTTTTATGTCCAAATACTCAGAAGAGTTCAAATTAAAAATTGTAAAAGAACATAAAGAAACGCATATAGGTTCAAAACGGCTGCATAAG
>JAZQOB010000011.1:0-24570 GCA_045627625.1 Treponema sp. | reverse complement strand
TTAATCAATTCATGAGCTTCTGGATTTTCAACTTCAACAGGAGTTTCTTTTTCAACTGAACGGCTGTTTTCGTAATCTACATAAGCGGTATAATTTGCAGGAATCATTTTATCGTTTGTCCAGTTATACTGAATCAAATAATAATCACGGCCATCTTCCAAATCAGCTTCTGTATAGCTTGTACATGGATCTGTAGAAATACCGCCAAGAATTGCAAAAAGAATTTCACAGCTTGATAAACAGAAAATTGATAAACAAATAAATAATAAAGCAAAAAATTTTTTCATTCTTTTCTCCCATAAAGATTTTTTCTTTATGAATACATTATAAAACCCAAAAATTAAATTAGACAATGGGTTTTGGGAATAATAAGAAAACTCTTATTTAGAAGTCATCTGCATAACTCCATCCCAGTTTTCGTTTACACCCTTTACAATGTATTCTTTACAGCGTTCTGCAAAAACAAGAGGAGTTTCATCCTTTTTATCCATTTCGTAAATTGCAAGGAATTCTTTTTCAGCATTCTTAAAATCTTTTGCAAGATACATATCAATTGCCTTATTGAACAATTCAACAGCTTTTAATTTTGTTTCACTTAATTCTTCAGTAAAACCGATTGCATTATAAAGCTGGATAGGAATATTTTTTCCAATTACACGAACTCTATCTAATTTACGAACTGTAATTTTTCCTTTATTATCACCTGTATTTGCAAGATTCCATGTATCTTCAGACATTAAAATCCATGATTTATAAACTTTATTTACACCTTCAAGTCGGCTTGCAAGATTTACAGTATCGCCCATCATTGTATAGTTCAATTTAGAGAAACTTTCGGTTTTACTTCCCATAAATCCTGTATAGGCCTGACCTGCATTCAAACCAATTCGAGTCTGTAAAGGCTTCATCTGAACGATTTCTTTCTGTCCTTCTTTATTTACAACTTCTACAGGCTGGAATAAATCAGGATGATTTTCATTGAATCGAACTTCTGATTCTTTCATTCGGATGGCAGAAGCAATTGAACGGTATGCCCATTCTTCAAATGTAAACTTTGACTGATAATCAGGAGCACCAAACATTGCAATAATAGCATCCCCTTCGTATTTATCGATTGTACCATCGTAATTAAGAACGATATCAGACATTTCACCAAGATATGGGTTCAAAATATCATTACAAAGAATATTTGGAGCTTCATCACCATAAATCTTTTCGAGACATTCAGATAATGTGGAGAATTTCTGAACATCGGTAAACATGGCAATAATTGATTTTCTTTCACCTACAGTATCAAGAAGTTCTGGATGCTTCTTAATATACTGAACAGTATCTTTATTGGCAAAAGATGAAGCCATTTCTTCAGCATGTTTTCTGTCTCTGCTAGAAAGTAAATATCTGTATGCCACACCAGCTAAGTAATCAGCGATTCCAAGGAAAATAACAGAACCAACAACTGGCAGATAAATGTTTCCAAATACGAAAATTAAAACAAAAGCAAGAATTAAACAAACTCGTACAATTGCCCCAAAAATATTCAGGAAAACAGATGATTTATTTGCAAAGAAAGACAGACAAAGAAGTAATACAAAAACAATAATAAAACTTATGTACCATGGACAACAGTAGAAGAAATTTTCTGTAAGAATTGTGTTACCCACATTTGCATGAATATAAACATTAGCATACTGTTTATCTAAAGGAGTTGCTCCCAAATCGGTTGTAGAAGCAGCAGTCATACCTACAATACAAAGTTTATTTGCTAAATGTTCTGATAAAAATCCTGTTGTACGAGTGTATTCATCATAATTAAGTCTTAAATGTTCAAACAAATTATTATAGTTTTGATAGAAATCCATTAAATCTTCATCAGGATTTTCTTCTAACTGCAATGCCTGGTAAATCTGAGCAGAGGAATCTCCGTTTACAAAGGCACTTAAAGTTTCAAAGAAATCCTTCTTCATCTGGAAATATTCATTCTGGGCAGCTTTTAAATCAATCTCGCAAAGAAGATTATTTTCATTATCATAACCAGTACAGTTATCAAGTATTTCTTTTTTAAGATTATTAAGTTCTTCATACATAGTGCGAAGGTTTACTATTTCATAATAATATGGCAAAGGATCACCATATTCATCAAAACAGCAATATTCACCAGAACTCAAAATATAATAATAGATGTTGTCTTCAAGAATACCTAAACGATAAATATCCTGAACATTGTTTGTTGGGAAACCAGAACGGGTTGTATAAGTTTCGTAAACTACAGTATCAGCATAAACTTCTTTCTGCCAGTTAATAAGCATTCGACCATGAGAATCAAGAGGAATCTTAATATCCTTTCGTTTGTCAGTACCTGGTAATAAAGCATTTTTAATGATTAAAGAATTTTTTCTTCGTTCAAGCTGATTTGTATCAAGGAGTTTCAAAATTGGTTCAAATACCAGCTGTGCATAGTATTTTCCATCATGTTCATAAATTAATTCAATTCTTCGTCTAACCCCATCACTATCAATATCAGAGTTTGTAAAACCAAAACCTTTAGCTCGTCTTAATAATGAAGGCATGGCAGGTGTAAAACCTTTCTGATCATCTTTATAGGAATTAGTGAAAGTATAGTTATTATCACGAACAATATAATTCTTTGGATCTTTTACATCCAACTGTAAAAGTCGGTCTGTAATATACTGTAAATCTTCATCTGAATATTCATAGTTCAAATCAACATTGTTTACAGTAAGAAAAGTATTTTCAAAAAACTGAATAGCCTTTCCAAAATATTCATCGTTATCAAAACTTACTTTATCTGAAATAAAATCTGAAAAATCAATAAATTTTGGAGTTAATGCATCATCAATCAAATCCTGCTTAATTTTATTAATTTCAGCTTCAGAAGTACCATATTGGGCATAATTAAGAACTCCATCAATAATATCAAGGGAAGTTCCATAAATTTCATCGATTTCATCATTAATCTGAGGAAGAGCATTTTTTGCAAGAGCTAATTTTGTAGGCGAAATATATTCAATATCGAATATAGCAGAATCAGCCTGAAGTTCTTTAAGATAAATCAGTGTATCTGCAAGAATATCACGGCTCCAAGGCCATTCACCAAGCTTGTTAATATCAGGATCATCAATTGCAACAATTGCAATTTTTTCAGATAACGCAGGGTCCTTTTTAAGATGAATCATTCCATCATAAAGACGATAATCCAGTTTTTCAAAAGTTCCAAACAAGGAAAGAATAAAAATAACCAGACCAATAACTGATGTAAGTACAAGACTTACAAAAACATTTTTGCTAATAAATTTTCTCATTCTTCTATTATAACACAGAAAAATGATTAAATCTAATAGATTAAGACTGGCTGTTCAAATAATCCAGGGCAAGTTTTGCTGCCTGCTGCTGTGCTTCTCTTTTTGATTTTCCTTTTACAGGACCAAAGGCTTTTTCACCCAAAAGAACCTGAACTTCAAAAATCTGTTCATGATCAGGACCTGAAACAGAAAGCAATTCATATTTAGGTGTTGTTTTTGTAAGTTTTTGATATTTTTCCTGAAGAACGGTTTTATAGTCTTTCATACCAATTCCGTTTTCAAGAACATTTTTAATTTCAGGAATAATAAACTCCAGCACATATTTTTCGGCAGCTTTATATCCAGAATCAAGATAATAAGCTCCGATTATAGCTTCCATACAATCGGCAAGAATTGCAGGTTTATTTCTTCCACCTGTCATTTCTTCCCCTTTACTCATTCGTAAAAGTTTATTAATTCCTAATTTATTTGCAATTGGAGCAAGAGATTCTTCTGAAACGACTGCAGATTTTATTTTTGCTAAATCCCCTTCTGAATTTTCAAGATTTTTATACAAATATGCAGCAGTTACCATTCCAAGTACAGAATCACCTAAAAATTCAAGCCGTTCATTATTCTGTAATTCTTTTTTTTCGTTTTTGATGGAACGGTGATTAAAAGCCTGATCAAGTAAATCAAGATTCTTAAAATGAATATCAACAGATTTACAAAACTGTAATAATTCATTTTTACGGTTTTTAACAGCGACTTTTATATTAGTTTCAGAAGTTTTTTTCATATTAAAAATCCTCTCTCCAAATTAAATCAAAAAAAAAAGTACAAGCAGGAACTTGTACTTTTTCGATAATAGAAAGAATAAATTCTAACTATTTATTCAATTCAGATTTAATGAATTCGTAAGCATCACCAATTGTTTCAAATTCGTTAGCTTTTTCATCTGGAATACTTACACCAAGTTCTTCTTCAATTGCAAGAACAACTTCATAAGTATCAAGGCTGTCTGCACCAAGGTCT
Source organism: Treponema sp. (assembly GCA_045627625.1). Classification (GTDB taxonomy): domain Bacteria; phylum Spirochaetota; class Spirochaetia; order Treponematales; family Treponemataceae; genus Treponema_D. The sequence continues at coordinate 20,236 of JAZQOB010000011.1, read as the reverse complement.
GTACGCAAATTAGCTTCTAATGTAACCTTTTCAGCATCAATATCAAGTTTTTCAACTACCAATTCTTTAATCTTGTCGAACAATTCGTCCATTTTATTCTCCTATAAATAAGATTAAGTAATTCTAATTCCAACAATTAGCCGTTTACTTCTGGTGTAATAACCTGACGACCACGGTAGAAACCGCATTTTGGACAAACATGGTGAGACTGAACCAAGTTACCACAGTTATTACATTCAACCAACTGTGGAGCCTTCAATTTCATATTGATTGTCTGACGTCTTTTTGTTACGGCCTTTGATGTTTTTGATCTAGGTACTGCCATATATTAAACCTCACTTTAAAATCTGATAAGTAACTGAAATTAAATATATAACAATTTCAATCAGATTGTCAATGTATTATAACAAAATAAATCCTAATGTCAATAAAATTACAGGGTTTTACCTGAATATTTAGCCTTAATAGCTTTTTCTACAACCTCTGGAACCATTCTGCTTATATCGCCACCAAACATTGCAAGTTCTTTAATTGAACTGGATTTTACAATTGCATATTTCTCTTTTGTAGGAACAAAAAAAGTTTCAATTTCAGGGTTCAAATTCTGATTCATATGCGCAAGATCAAACTCGTATGCAAAATCATTTGTAGAACGAATACCACGAATCAAAACTTTTGCACCAGATTCTTTAGCATAATTTACAATTAAACCTTTCCATGTATGAACTGTAACATTCTTATACCCTTTTACAAGTTCAGAAAGCATATTCATTCTTTCTTCTTCCGAAAAAAGATACTTTTTATTTGGATTAACTGAAATTACAACATCAATTGCATCAAAAAGCTTGTAAGTACGATTAATAATATCTAAATGACCATTAGTAGGTGGATCAAAAGATCCTGCAAAAACAGCTTTAATCATAATATATGTTTTACCCGATTTGACGAAATAGAACAATAGATGTATATTTTTTTTATGAAATTAACCGCAAAAAAAATTCTAACTCTTTGTGCCTTAGTTTTATTGATTTTTGTAAATACAGGTTGTCCTCTATTAGATAAACTCATGAATAAATTTTTCCCTAAGAATGTGGAAACAGTTGTTGAACCTGAACCGGAAGAAGAAATAATTGAGGAAATCATTCCAGAACCTGTTGTTGAAGAAACAGTTCCAGAAGAACCTGAAATTATTGAACCAGAAATTCCAGAACTTGTTATTGAAAATCTTGAAGAAGCACAGCCTCCTGTAGAAATTGTCGAAGCTGAACCAGAAGAACCAGATGTTGATGAAGAAGAATACCTCCGTTCTATTGATAATCTTGAAGGAACAGAATCTGTATCTAAATTTGAATTTACAGAAGATAAAAATGCAATTTTAAAGATTATTTCAGAATTATCAGAAGTAATGGAAACAAAAGATGTAAACCGCTGGCTTAAGTATATTGAACCAGCTTCCATCGAATATTACTCAAATCCTGTAAATCTTCGTAAAGCTCAGAAAAAACTTCCAAACAGAACCATCATGCTATACAACATTGAAGATTATTTTAAGTATGTATTCATTCCTTCCCGACAGCGCAGCCAGGTAGATGAAATCAGATATATTTCAAAAACCAGTATTAAAGCTGTTCAGGTAAAAGAAGATAAATCAATTGTAGTTTACTATTACTTTACAAAATTAGGAAATAAGTGGTTTGTTCATTTACCTATGTTGTAATCTTAAATTTATGCCGATAATTTAACAAATAATGTTTAACCTTTTTAAACATTGATTTTTTAATATGTATAAAATATAATTTTTTTTAAGAATTCTAAATGATTTCTGGAGGATTTTATGAAAACAACTAAAACTCTTTTGTTAGTTGCTGCTATTTTTAGTCTTTCTACAGTAATGTTCGCTAAAGAAAAAGAAACATCAGTAGAAAATGAATACTTGAATGATGTTGATGGCGAAATTATTTCAACACTTGCTGATTCTGATGAATTAGACAATAAACTTCTTGCCCTTCAGTATCTTGCAGATGCAATTGACAGTGGTAACACTTCAGATCAGGTACTTGCTGCATTGGATAAACTTGCAGGTGAAGGAATTACAAATCAGGCTAGAACAAACGGTAGACTTGTGAACAACTTCCCAGAAATCCGTAAAGAAGCTTGTAAACTTATGGCTAAAGTTCCAACAGAACACTCAAAGAACATTTTGATTAATGTTGCTATTGCAGATAATGAACCAATGGTAATTGCTGCGGCAGTTCAGTCACTTGGAATTATCGGAATTAACGATAACGACGAAACAATCGAAGCTATTGCTTATGCAAATAAAAGAAATCAGGTATTGAATCCAACAAGTTCTCTTGCTATGGAAGTAATCAATGCTTATGAACTTCTTGCTCCAACTTCTGAAAACAAAAAAACAATGATCAGTTCTCTTGCAAGCATTGGTTCTGATTATCATTATGTAACTCCAGTTAGAAATAAAGCAAAAAAACTCTTGAAACAGATTTCCAGCTCTGGTGACTCTTCTTCAAGCAGCAAATAATTTTATTTGAACTGATATAAAGGGATGTCTATAACTGTTTGTTGAATTTTCAGCAGACTTCTTAATAGACACCCCTATTTTTATTTATAAGGAAATCCCATGGATCCAATTATTTTAGCTTCATCATCCCCTCGTCGTCAGGAAATCTTAAAAAACTTGAAAATTCCATTTAGAGTTATTATGCCAAACATTGATGAAACAATGACTTTAATGCTTAATAACGAAGAAGTTCCTGAATTACTTGCCAGAGAAAAAGTTACTTCTGTAATCCGTTCCCTTCCTCCAGAACAGGAAATTCCTTGGATTATGGGTGCTGATACTGTAGTTTCTTACAATGGAAGACTTTACGGTAAACCTCAGAATCATGATGAAGCCTTTGAATTTATTAAGACTTTTCAGGGTAATACACATACAGTAATTACTGCTGTTGTTTTATATAACGGAAAAAAACACATTACAACATCAAGAGTTTGTAAAACAAAAGTTACTTTTGCTCCAATGACTGATGAAGAAATTCAGTGGTACATTGATACAGGTGACTGGCATGGAGCCGCTGGAGGATACCGAATCCAGGGTGGAGCTTCAAACTTTATTTCAAAGATAGAAGGTTCTTATAGTTGTGTTATAGGATTGCCTATTTTTGAACTTTATGATATTTTAAAAGAACAGGGATATTCTATTCTCTGCTAAATTGAACCGTTGGTTCAAAAAAATAAATTGAAAAAGACTTAATTTTTTAAGTCTTTTATCCTCCGTATCTGTCTTTATGGCAGACACGAGAAACAGAGTTGGTGGCTTGGTTAATTTAATCTTGCCCGTGAAGGAGACTATCATGGCTGTAGTTACCATGAAAAACCTGCTTGAATCTGGAGTTCACTTCGGTCATCAGGTAAAACGCTGGGATCCACGTATGAAGAAGTATATCTTCGCAGAACGCAATGGAATCCACATTATCGACTTGCAGAAAACAATCGCTGCAATTAAAGACGGATATGATGAAGTTCGTAAAGTAACAGCATCAGGAAAATCTGTTCTTTTTGTTGGAACAAAAAAACAGGCTCAGCAGGCTGTACAGAAAGAAGCTGAACGCTGTGGAATGTTCTATGTAAACAACCGCTGGCTTGGTGGTATGCTTACAAACTTCTCTACAATCAAAAAATCACTTCAGCGCCTCAAGAAAATCGAAAAGATGGAAATTGATGGTACTTTTGAAAATCTTACAAAGAAAGAAGTAGCTGCTCTCCAGAAGGAAAAAGCTAAACTTGAAAAGAACCTTGGTGGTATTAAAGAAATGAAAGAACTCCCAGGAGCTATCTTCATTATCGATACACACAAAGAACAGCTTGCTGTTGCAGAAGCACGCAGAATGGGTATCCCAATCATCGCTGTAGTTGATACAAACTGTAACCCAGAAGGTATTGACTTCCCTATTCCAGGTAATGATGATGCTATTCGTGCTATCTCATTGTTCACATCTATCATTGCTAATGCAGTTATCGAATCAGATAACGAAGCAGGTCTCAAAATTCTTGAAAACCTCAATGATGATGAAGAAGTTTCTACAGATGCAGTAGTTAAATCAGAAGAAGAAGAAATCACTGATTATTCTAACTACCAGCCAACAGAAACAAAAGAAGAAGATGTTGAAGCAGATAAAACTCTTGCTGACGACGTAGACGAAGACAAAATTTATAAGGACTAATTAAAATGGCAGAAATTAAAGCTTCAGACGTAAAAATCCTTCGTGATAATACAGGTGCTGGCTTGATGGAATGTAAAAAAGCCCTTACAGAATGTGACGGTGATCTCGCTGCAGCTGAAAAGCTCTTGAGAGAAAAAGGTTTGGCTGCTATGGCTAAACGTGCTGACCGTGCTACTGCTGAAGGACGCATTTTCATTCGTCAGACAGGAAACAAGATTGCTGTTGTTGAAGTAACATGTGAAACAGACTTCGTTTCTGGCAGTGATGACTTTGTTAAACTTGGTGAAGATTTGTTGGACATGGTATTTGCTAACAACTACACTAAAGTTGAAGCAGATATGGAAGCTAAACTTAATGACTTGGCTTCTTTGAAATTCCGTGAAAACATGTCAATTTCAAAAGTTGTTGTATTTGAAGTTCCAGCTAATGCTGTTGGTTCTTTCTATGTACACGGCGACAAAAAAACTGGTGCAGTTGTAATCGTAAACGGTTCTTCTGCAGATGCTGTTAAAGCATTTGCTTATGATTGTTGTTTACACCTTGCTGCTTTCACACCAGCTTACATCTCTAAAAAAGATGTTCCAGAAGCTTACATCAACGATCAGAAAGATATCTTTAGCGCACAGATGGATCAGGATCCAAAAATGGCTGGAAAACCAGCTAACGTTAAAGACGGAATTCTCCAGGGTAAAATTAATAAACACCTTGCTGAAATCTGTTTCGAAGATCAGATGTTCGTAAAAGATGACAAAAAATCAGTTTCAGCTAAACTTGCAGAAGTTGGTAAAGAAGCTGGTGCTCAGTTGTCATTTGCTACAGCACAGTTGTTGCTCTTAGGAAAATAATTCCTTTAAGTAACTGATATAAAGAATGCCTGAAGGTTTGAAATATAGCTTTCAGGCATTCCCGTATTTTTTTGATTAACTTAAATATTATTTCAGGAGAAATATATGGCAGACATGACAGAAAGAATGGAAAAAACAATTGCGTCATTAAAAGATTCATTCAATACAATTAGAACAGGCCGTGCAAATGCAGCTATGTTTGATAAAGTTTTCGTAGATTATTATGGAGCTTCTACTCCATTAAATCAGGTATCAACAATTTCAATTCCAGAAGCTCGTTCTGTTATTATTACTCCATTTGATAAAACACTCATTGGTGAAATTGAAAAAGCAATTCAGGCTGCTAATCTTGGATTGAACCCATCAAACGATGGTAAAGTAATTCGCATTCAGGTTCCTGCTCTTACAGCTGATCGCCGTAAGGAATTAGTAAAACAGGCTAAAACTGTAGCTGAAAACTCTAGAACAGCTATTAGAAATATCCGCCGTGATGGAAATGATGAATTGAAAAAACAGCAGAAAGCTGGTGAAATCACAGAAGACGGATTGAAAACTGAAACAGACAAACTTCAGAAATTAACTGATAAATATATTGACGAAATCAACAAGATTTACGACGCAAAAGAAAAGGATATTCTTCAGAACTAATGCCAGTAGATAAGAATAATCTTCCATCTCATGTTGCAATTATTTTGGACGGAAATGGAAGATGGGCAACAGAAAGAAATTTACCTCGTAGCGCAGGCCATGATCAGGGGCTGAAAACAATTAAAAGAATTGTAAAAGTAGCCGCTGATCTTGGCATTAAGAATTTAACTCTCTATGTCTTTTCAACAGAAAACTGGAAACGGGCTGAACAGGAAGTTGGATTCTTAATGAACTTAATTCATATTCATTTACGAAATGAATTGAATTTTTACAAAGAAAATCAAATTAGAATCAATCATTTAGGAAATATGAACCGCCTTCCTGAAAATATTCAGGATGATATTCTGAATGCTATGAAAGATACAGAAGGTTTTAATGGTCTTACCGTTAATCTTTGTATTAATTATGGCGGTCGTGATGAAATTATTCGTGGATTTAAGAACTTTCTCGAATCCCAGAAAGAAAATGCTTCAAAAGAAGACATTATTTCTAATTTCAGCAATATTGATGAAAAATCCTTCAGCAAATATTTAGATATGCCTCTCAGTCCTGATGTTGATCTTGTAATCCGTACTGGTGGTGAACAAAGATTAAGCAACTTTTTACTGTGGCATGTTCCATATGCTGAATTTGTATATAGTCCAACTCTTTGGCCAGATTATACTGATCAGGAGTTTTATGATGCAATTGAAATGTTCCAGCATCGTAACAGAAGATTTGGAGCAGAAAAACCATCAAAAAAGTAGGAGTAAAGTCCATATGAGTAAAGTTGTAACCAGATTATTAACATTTTTTATTGGATTCCCGTTAATGTTAGGATTATGTTTCTTTAGCTTTGCTAATCACTTAGTTCTTGCATCACTTGGAGTTCTATGTTGTGCAATCGCTTCCTGCGAAATGTATAATATGCTTTCTAATAAAATCAAACTTTTCAACAAACCTTTACTTGTAATCTTTTCATCTTTACTTCCTGCTTCTATCTATATTTTTTACTCACTTGGAATCGATGTTAATATCGTTTCCTGGATTTTATGTTTTGAATTAATCATTTTAATGGGAATTGAATGTTTTAAATCAAAAACTTTTGAAGAATCTGCTTTAAGAATTGCGGCTTCTACCCTGCTTCTTTTCTACTGTGGATTCATGACTTCTTTTATTTTAAGACTTATTACTATTCCTCCTGTAACAGAAGGTTTATTTAATCATACAACACAGTTTATTCTTTTGTACTTTATTCTTGTATTTATGTGTGATTCCTGTGCATGGTTCTTTGGAGTTTTATTTGGAAAAACTTCAAGAGGAGTTATTGCAGCAAGTCCTAACAAAAGTGTTGTAGGTTTTATTGGTGGAATTGTGGGAACTGTATTCTTTGGATGTATGGCTAAATTAATTTTCAAAGAAGCATTAGCAGGACCTTGGTGGAAAATAATCCTCATTTCATTCTTTACAGCAGTTGCTTCAATTATTGGAGACTTAATTGAATCTGTATTGAAAAGATCTTGTAATGTAAAAGACAGCGGAAATATTATCCCAGGTCGTGGTGGACTTTTGGATTGTATGGATTCACTTTTCCTTGGAGCTCCAGTTTTATACATTGGAATTTATTTCTTATATCTCTAATTAATTTTTTTATAGCACAGAAAATGAAGAAAGTATTAGTTTTAGGTTGTACAGGTTCTATTGGAACTAATGCCATTAATATCATTAATAATATGCCGGAAGAATTCACTTTATGTGGAGCCCAGGCACATTCTAACAAAGAGGCTTTAGAAAAAATCAAAACTACTTATCATGTTCCAACTCTATTAACCAGTGAAGATAATTCTCCACAAGCATTTCAGAAATTAATAGATGAATCAAAACCTGATATTGTAGTAAATGGGGTTGCAGGAGCAGCTGGTCTTATTCCTAGTAAAGTTACTCTGGAAAATGGAATCAATCTTGCACTTGCAAACAAAGAAACAATTGTAATGGCAGCCCCTTTAATTAAAGCTCTTGCCGAAAAAAACAATGCTAAAATTCTTCCTGTTGATTCTGAACATTCAGCTATTTTTAATCTTGTAGAAAAAATTGGTAAAGATAGTATTGATAAAATTGTAATTACAGCAAGTGGAGGTCCTTTTAGAACTTTCACAAAAGAACAGTTACAGAATGTGACTCTTGAACAGGCGTTAAATCATCCAACCTGGAAAATGGGTAAAAAAATTACAATTGATTCTTCTACCCTGGCAAATAAAGGTCTTGAAGTAATTGAAGCCGCATATCTTTTTGATGCTAAAGCAGAAAACATTGAAGTTGTTGTTCATCCACAGAGTTTAATTCATTCCTTAGTCAGAACAAAAGACGGAATGCTTTATGCTCAGATTTCTGATCCAGACATGAAGCATCCTATTTTTGGTGCTTTGACATGGCCTGAAAATAAAAAAACTTATCTTAAACCATTTGATTTATTTGATAATACCATGACTTTCTACAAACCTAGAATGGAAGATTTCCCTCTTTTAGAATATGCCTTTGAATGTGTAAGATTTGGAAAAGCTTATCCAATTGCATTTAATGCAGCTAATGAAGTTGCAGTCCATGCATTCTTAGAGGAAAAAATTTCTTATCCTTCAATTGCTAGAATTGTTCGGTCCGTTTTAGATAAAAACTGGAAAAATGACATTAATTCTTTTGATGATGTAATTGCTGCCGATACACTGGCAAGAAAATATGCTTCGGAGTTGCTTTAATATGAAGTGGATTATCGGGCTTTTATGTTTATTTTTTCTGATTCTTTTTCATGAATTTGGACATTTTCTTGCAGCTAAACTTTTTGGTGTAAAAGTTGAATCTTTTTCGGTAGGATTTGGGCCAATTCTTCTTCATAAAACAATAAAAGGTACTGATTATAGACTGTCGCTTATTCCATTAGGTGGATACTGTGGAATGAAAGGTGAAAAGGACTTTGAAAAAGCAATTGATGAAGATTTACCTTATATCGAAGGTGAACCAGATTCTCTTTATGGAGTTCATCCTGCAAAAAGAGCCTTAATTGGATTTGCAGGTCCATTTTTCAATTTTATCCTTGCTTTTGTAGCCTTTTCTCTTATTAATTTAATTGGTTATAAATACACTACCTACTCAAATAAAATTGTTATTCCAGAAAATCTTTCTGAATATGGATTTACTACTAGTCCTGCAAAAGATGCAGGATTACTAACCGGCGATAAAATCATTGAAATTAATGGGATTTCAATTACAGATTTTTCTGAATTAAGAGAACAGGTTAGCTTAAGAGCAAAAGAAGATCTTAAAGTAAAAGTCGAACGAGATGGTGTTGTATTAGATTTTGTGATTAAGACATATATCAATAAAGAAACAGGTGCTGGAGTTTTAGGCATTCTTGCAGATACTTCAGAAGAAATTGAAAAAGAAACTCCAAAATACAATATTTTTACAGCCTTTGGAAAAGGATTTTTAGATACTTTTCGCAATATTGGTATAACCTTTAAGAGTATCAGTGTTTTATTTAAAGGAGTCAAAATTACAAGTGCTGTATCAGGTCCTGCCAGAGTAACAGATATTATGGGTTCTGTTATACAGGCAAGTTTTGCTGCAGACTTAAGAACAGGCTTTATTAATATGTTCACAATGATTGGGATTATTAGTATTTCCCTTTGTATTATGAACCTTCTTCCTATTCCAGTTTTGGACGGTGGAATTATTCTTATGGCTATTATTGAGATTATCTTGAGAAAAAAGATTAATCCAAAAATACAATATTACATCCAATTTGTAGGAATTGCATTTATTTTAATTCTTTTCTGCATTGGTATGTTTGGAGATATATCCTATTTTATAAAAAGAGGAACTCATTAATGAAAAGATTTGTTTTATCAGTTATTTGTTCAATTTTGTTTACATTAACTTTGTTTGCACAGTCCCATGATTCAATGGAACCTCATTCAAAAGATGTAACTCAGATTATTCCTGTTCCTAAAAAAAATGGAGTAGATTTTGAGTTTTACACAGCTTCGAAAGATGGTTTTGTAATTAGATGGACTAGTAATAATGGTGGACAACACTATCAGCTTTCAGATATTGGTGTTTCTAAAATTGCAGCAAGCCCAGACGGACGATTTGTTGCAGTATATGAAACTGATGGTGGCAGCTTAAACCGTATTAGTGTATGGGAATGGAAATCTCTTACAAAGGTATTTACAAAAAAATATTCTGATACAGTAAATTCTATTGCCTTTTCTGCCCAGGGAACTTATTTAATTGTTGGTACATCAACGATGGATGCAGTAGAATTCTTCAGAACAAAGGATTGGATTAAAGTTCCAAATGTAATTGAATCAAATTCAAGTATTATTAGTTATATTTATACTTCGGACACAGAAAAAACCGCTCTTTTCTACTCTACTTCTGGAACAATCAGTTATTTTAATCTTAAAGACGGCAGCTTAAAATTAAAGAAAACCTTAATACCAGGATTAACACAGTGTGTTCTGTATAACAATTCCATGTATTTTGCCGGTGTAAAAGACAATAAAATTTCAATTTTTAATGCAACTAATGGAAAACTTTTAAAAGAAATTTCATCTTATACACCAATTATTTTAAGCAATGACAAAAGTTTTGATCTTTACTATCTTGAAGCTGATGGTCGAGGTGGATATTCATTAAAAGTTGTAAAAACAAATGAAGATAAATCTTTAGCCGCTCCTGTTATTGTAAAAACATTTAAAGGTCCAAAAGGAACTGATGCCATTTGTTCTGGAATGATGACAACAGATAATCTTTATTTTGGTGCTAAAAACGGAACAATTTATAAAATTGATACAGAAGAAAATATTTCAAGTCCTGTAATTCAGAATTATTCCACAAAGGAATTTGAAGCAATTAATGCTATCGAGAAAAATGATAATTATTTCTACATTCTTGCTTATAATGCCTTGTATAAAGGCACCCAGAAATCAGGGGTTCCTGAAAAAGTTTGTGATATAAACGGACAAAATGGAATTATTACAATTGATAATGAAAATGTTGTATTGTTCACAAAGGGTGCAAAAGGTGCTGTTGTAAATCTTAATGTTACAACTGGAGCTAAAACTACTTTATTCAATACAAAGAATCCAATTCAGCATCTTAAATATTTTAATACAGAAAATGGCGCTTATCTTGTAGAAGTTGAAAATTCATCTTCTGTAAATGTTTATGACTTTACAAAGAAAACTTATAAAGAAATGTATTCTGGTTCTGGTGTTCAGGATGCAGTAATTACATCTGATAAAATGCTCTATGTTTCAAAAAGTGCAAATACAAATCCTAAATCACCTTTAATTTGTGTTGATTTATCTACTTATGAAACTGCTGCAACTACTGTTAATGGGGAAGTTTGTTTTAATCTTACAACAGACGGTAATAATGTATTTGGTATTGTTTTTGATCCTTCAGACGGAACAAAAACTACTTATGTATTCTGTTATGATACAAAAGGAAAGAAAGCCTATAATATGCTTAAATTTGATGAAGAAGATATTCAGGCCTTTGTTTATTATGACAACGAAATTCTTTATTCAAACATCGGTAAAGGAAATATTTACTGTTATAACTTAAAAACAAAGAATCGTTACACTTTAAATCGTTCCGCATCTTTACCAAAAGCTATCTGCCAGAACGAAAAAATGCTTTTGCTTTTGAATGACAACGGTTCAATTACCTGGATGAATACTGGCAATGCAAATATTGTAGCTGACTGGTATTATTCTACAGAAAGTATGTGGATCGAATTCTAAGAGGAAGAACCCCAGGATGCTGAAACTTCATCCACAGATGACACAGAGTTCACAGATTAAGTTATAAATTATCCACAGAGGATACAGAGAGTTACACAGAGAGATGTGTAACTCTCTGTGTTTTAATCAACATTATCTAAATAAAAAAGCTGACTAGGGTCTATGTTACCGTTTTCATCTGTTCGTAAAGTGTCAAAGATAAGGAATGGTTCATAACCTCCATAGCATACCATGTAAGAAGGTTTTTCATAATACTTATACAAGGAATATCCACATGTAACATATCGGTCTGTTCCAGAGATTTTAAATGCAAAAACTTCTTCATTAGGATTTACAGAAGACTTTACAGGAATCAGCTCAAATTGCAAAGATTTAGTAGATTTATAAGCTGCACATAATCCATTTATAGATACAGTTCGATATGTATTTTCTTTATATTCCTTTGTGTTTTCTGCTAAATAAAAGACAGCCCCTGATAACTGTGAAAAAATATAATATGTATTTTCTTTATCATTTACTGGTTCAAAACTAAATATCTGATTATAAATATTATCTGAAGATTTTTGCTGCCAGATTATTATTTGTTGTCCAACACTTAGAGAGCCTTGATAATCCCAACATATTCTACCTTTAAATTCACTTCCAATAGAATTTACAAATTTCTGTACTGGTCTAACAAAATATCTATATGTTTTATTTGTTATATCAGCTTTCCAACAAACGGTTAATTCTATATCAGAAGCAGGAATGGTTTGAGGAAGTTCTTTGTCCCAGCCTTCCGAGATAAAAGCATTTCTGGTAAATACAGGTTCTTCTATAGGTGTCCCATATTTTCCAGTAATAACAATCTGATTTAAATTTACTTCCTCACCTTCATCATTAGTGGTGATAACAAATCCACCGTTTCCATTGAAAGTAACTTTAGAAACATTTCGTTTATAATAAATAGATATTGAATTGTTTTTTTGGGCAAGAATAATCTGTTCAAAATCCTGAGATGTAAAACCTTCAAGTGCTAATGGTTCAACAGAAGTTTCTTCACCTATTTTACCTTTAAGTTTCTGTGTTAATTTGGAATTTAAAGTAAATTCATCATCTTCAAGATTTTCTAAATAATGATAAACTTTGAAAGAGGGGTTGTCTCCATCTGTAATAAGATTACAAGATGCCAATAAAAATACTGATAATATAATAAAAATTAAACTTTTTTTCATATTATCAGTATATCATAAATATTGAGAATGTAAATTTTTTATACAATCTATGTAAAGTACTATCGCCAGTCGGCTGTATTAATACCACAACCACGCATTAAGGCATCAGAATAAACACCAACATAATTGTCAGCAGACTGGTCCCAACTGAAGTTCTGAACCATTCCTTTTTTCTGCATTTTCTTAATGTCATCTTTTTTGTTGTAGTAAGCATACATTGCCCAGCCAACAGTATCATAAATAGCACCAGGAGTAAGATTATCAAACAAGAAACCTGTACCATCACCTGTAAATTCATTGTACTGTTCAACTGTATCTGCAAGACCACCAGTTCTTCGAACGATCGGTAATGTACCATAAAGCATGGAATACATCTGATTCAAACCACATGGTTCGTATCTTGAAGGCATGAGGAAGAAATCTGAACCAGCTTCGATCAAGTGACTTAAAGATTCATCATAACCAATATAGGCACGGAAGTTTGGAAGTTTAGACTGTAAAGCAGCAATTTCTTCTTCACACCACTTTTCACCACTTCCAAGAACAGCAAACTGTAAAGCCATATTAGAACACATGTTATACATACAGCCGTAATTTGGAGCAAACATCTCATCAATACCTTTCTGATCAGCAAGACGAGTTACAATACCAATTACAGGTACATTTGGATCTACAGGAAGACCCATTCGTTTCTGAAGTTCAGCCTTACATTTTGCTTTATTTGCCAATGCAGTTGAACTGAAGTTTGCAGGAATTAATTTATCTGTTTTAGGATTCCAGGTTTCAAGGTCACAGCCATTCAATACACCACGAACAACATCAGAACGAACGCGGAGTAATCCATCAAGACCAAATCCACCTTCAACCGATTGCATTTCTCCTGCATATGTTGGAGAAACAGTGGTAATCATATCTGCACAAGCAATACCTGCCTGTAGAAGATTGATACATCCGTTTCGTTCAAGACCTGCTCCATGATATAAAGTCCAATCCAAACCTAATGCTGGGAATGAATCTTTTGGATACCAGCCCTGATAACCAAGATTGTGGATAGTCATAACAGAAGCTGTATGAGCAAAATAACCATTACGACATACATGTTTTAATAAAACTGGCACTAAACAGCAGAACCAGTCGTGAGCATGCATAATATCAGGATACCAGCCTAACATTCGACATAACTGGAATGCACCATGACACAATACAGCAGAACGGTATGGATTATCGTGGAAATCAGGTTCAGCTTTTGTACCGTAAATTCCATCACGACCAAAGCATTCTTCATGATCAATAAAATAAACAGGAACTTCTGAATCTGGAAGATTAGATTCGTAAACTTTAACCCAAGTTTCGATAGTACCAGCAGCAACTGCTAAAGGAGCATCAATAGGTTTAAGTTTGCTTCGATCTATTTTATAGTATCGAGGCATTACAATACGAACATCATGCCCCTGTTTTTTAAGAGTAATTGCAAGTGCCGAAACTGCATCTGCAAGTCCACCAGTTTTTGCAAAAGGAACTGTTTCTGAAGTTACCATTAAAATTTTCATAAGTTACCTCTTTTTATAAAGCCCTGAATAAATCAGTGTTTCATTTTTATTTATCTTCTACAGCTTTTTTGAAAGCTTCACGGCTATTTAAGATTGACTGTTCACTGCAGCAGTATGCAATACGGAACCAACCTTTACCAGCAAATCCACTTCCTGGAGCACAAAGAATATTATATTTCTTGAGATGAGCAGTAAATGCCATATCATCATCATTCCACCAGTCTGGAGCTTTTACCCAAAGATAGAAAGCCCCTTCAGGTTTAGCATATTTTAAGCCAGCATAATCCATTACTTCACAGATTTCTTTACAGCGCATTTCGTAAGTAGAAAAATCACATTCTGCATCCCATGATTTAGTAAGAACCTTCTGGAAGAAAGCTGGAGAGTTTACATATCCCAATACACGAGTACTGAAAATTGCACCTGCCATAAAATCAGCTTTTTCTGGACAAACAGGATTAATACACAAATAACCAATTCGTTCTCCAGGAAGACTTAAGTTTTTAGCAAAAGAAGTTGCAATTACAGCATATTCATATTTATCAAAAACAGTTGCTACCTTTTTATTATCATAAGTAATTGCACGATATGGTTCATCACAAATCAAATATGGATAACGGCCAGTTTTTTTACCAAATTCCTTTAATACTGCAGCAAGCTTTATAATATCTTCTTCTGAATAGATGCGGCCAGTTGGATTATTTGGAGAATTAATTAAAACTGCAGCAGTTTTAGGACCTAAAGCAGCTTTAATTGCATCTACATCAAGACTAAAATCAGCAGTAGTTTTTACAGGAACAACTTCCCCATCATGATTATGTATATAGTTATTATATTCAGCAAAATAAGGACAAGGAATGATAATTTCTTCCCCAGGATTCATTACAGTTTTAATAACAACATTAAGAGCGCCACCAGCACCAACTTCCATTACAACGCAGGAACCATCAACTGGAACTCCCTGTTCAAGAGAAGTTTTTTTAGCCATAGCTTCCCTTGTTTCTGGATATCCTGCATTTGGCATATAACCATGACGCAAATGAGTTGTATCAGCAGCAACTTCTTTTACCGCATCAACAACTTTCTGTGGTGGATCCAAATCTGGATTTCCGATACTAAAATCATATACTTTATCTTCGCCATACTTTTTCTTGAGCATGGCACCTTCTTCAAACATCTTACGGATTACACCGTTGGATGGACTTTCAACAATAGCTTTTACTTTCTGAGAAATCATAGTAATTTATTATACCATATATTTATAAGAATTTACTTATTTTTTTGCTAAATTGAAACCAATGGTTAAAAAATATTGTTATAAAGATATAAAAACATTATAATTTAAAGAGGTCTAAATTATGAAGTTGAAAACAATTTTTTCTTTAATTTTATTTACTGCATTTTCATTTTCAGTTGCAGCCCTTCCTTTTAATAGTAATCTTTCACAGACTGACAAAGATAAGCTTCTTAAAGGTGAAGTATTAATCAAAAATATTGATTATTCAAAATATATGTGTCTTGATGCTGATGCAAATGCAATTTCAGCACAGATTGTTAATAATGTAAAAGGCTTTAATCCTAAATATCTTGCTGAAATTATTCAGATTAGAGATTACAAAGGAAATGAAAATTTTCCAGAAAAACTGGAAGCAATTTTAAATAACATTCCTGATTATGCAGGCATTCCTTACTGGTCAGAAAGAAATCAGAGATATTATGATTTGTATTCTTCAGCTAAAATTGCTGGAAAAACAACAAATGGAAATAAAACAAATATTAAAGCTGAATTATACATGAAACCATTTGGTGATTTGTTTGAAGAAATTGAAGTTGAACGATACAAAGATGGTCTGCTTTATTCAGCTTACAATACAAACGAATTAAAATATGAAGGTATCAGCTGTGTTGGTGCTAAAAAGTTTAAAACATATATCTATTTATTTAAATACGAAGATAAATGGATTTTATATGGAATTGGAGGCGTAAATGCACCTCATATTCCTTTTATGACAGATAGAATCAGAACTTCTTTTATTAATAGAGTTAAAACTTTCTGTAATTTTGCATTTAAAAAACTATAGATTAAACATAGATTGCTTCGCTTCGCTCGCAATGACGAGACGTTTATTATATTCGTTATCAGTACCGATAATCAATTTGTCATTGCGAGAAGGACAAAGTCCGACGCGGCAATCTATTTTGTGAGTGGATTGCTCCACTCGCAATAACAATCTAGTAAAAAATATTAGTTGGGTGGGAAAATGATCTGGTTAATTGGCAGCAGTGGACAGCTGGGGTCTGAAGTAGCAAAACTTTTAAAAGAAAAAAAATATAAGTTTATTTCTACAAATTCTGAAGTTGATATTTCTGATTGGGATGCAATCTGCAAATTTGAACGGGAAAATGAAACAGCTTCTTATTTTGAGTCTAAAATAGATCATTACGAAAAACAGATTAAATGGATTATAAACTGTTCGGCTTATAACAAAGTAGACAAAGCAGAAAACAATGTTGAAAAAGCTGTTGCAATTAATACACAGGGGCCTACCAATCTTGCAAGACTAAGCCGTAAAATTGGGGCAAAACTGATTCATGTTTCAACAGATTATGTTTTTGATGGAATTACAAACAATGATGGAACAAAATTTCATCCTTATACAGAATTAAGTCCAAAAGCTCCATTAAATGTCTATGGAAAGTCTAAATTAGATGGTGAAAT
Source organism: Treponema sp. (assembly GCA_045627625.1). Classification (GTDB taxonomy): domain Bacteria; phylum Spirochaetota; class Spirochaetia; order Treponematales; family Treponemataceae; genus Treponema_D. Next base: position 3,236 of record JAZQOB010000011.1, on the reverse strand, counting down.
TGCCATTGAAAAAGAAATGGTTCAGTATTACATTTTTAGAACTTCCTGGCTTTATGGTTACAGTGATAAAAATTTTGTTTCTAAATTAATTTCCAAGGCAAACACAGAAGATGAATTGGACATGGTAATTGATCAGGTGGGCTGCCCTACTTTTACAAAAGATTTAGCAGGTGCCATTGTAAAGATGATGGAAAAAGCTGAGAATGCAAAAGATATTATCGGTCCTAAAAGTGCTCCTGCTTTTGGTGTATATAATTACTGTAATTCGGGAGAAGTTTCAAGATTTGTATTTGCACAGGAAATTGTTAAACTTGGAAAAAAATATGGCTTAATTAAAAAGGATTGTAAATTAAGTCCAATTTATTCAAGTCAATACAATGCTCCTGCAATCAGACCTTGTTACAGTGCATTAGACTGTTCAAAAATATGTAAAGAATTAAAGATTAAAATCCCTGGCTGGAAACATTCTCTTGAAAAGTATTTAAAGAGTTTAAGATAAAAATGTTTTATCCTCCAGATACCAATCAATAGTATATTCCAGATTTTCGTTAAAATTATTTTGAGGGATAAAACCTAAATCGTTTTTAAGTTTATCGCAATTAATGGCATATCTAAAGTCATGGCCTGGACGGTCTGGAACAAAAGTAATAAGTTTTTCCAGCTCTTCATTTGATTTTCCAAGTTTATTTGATAGCAAATTTATAATCAATTTGATTAAATCCAGATTTGTAACTTCATTCGATGCACCAATATTATAGCACTCGCCTGCCTTTCCTTTTTTTAAGATTGTCTGAACTGCAAGATTATGCTGATCTACAAAAATCCAGTCTCTAATATTTGAACCTGTTCCATAAACAGGAATCGGCTCATTTTTTAGAATAGCCTTTATTGTATGAGGAATAAGTTTTTCTTCATTCTGGAAAGGCCCAAAATTATTTGAACAATTAGAAACAGTAACAGGCAAAGCATAGGTATTAAAATACGAAAGACATAATAACTGGGCACTTGCCTTTGAAGATGAATATGGACTTCCAGGTTTAAATTGTGAAGTTTCATAAAAATATCCTACAGAAGTTAAAGATCCGTAAACTTCATCTGTAGAAATATAGTGAAAAATATAATCAGAATTATCAGAACCAAGAGAACACTTCCAATAATTACGAGCCGCTTCAAGAAGATTAAAAGTTCCATTTATATTTGTAGTAATAAAATCTGAAGGCCCGTATATGGAACGGTCTACATGAGTTTCTGCTGCAAAATGAACAACAGTATCAATATTGTATTTTTCAAAAATTTTCAAAAGCTTTTTATAATCCCGAATATCAGCTTTTTCAAAAAAATATCTTTTATCTTTTTTTATATCCTTAAGATTTTTTTGATTTGCAGCATAGGTCAAACAATCAACATTAATAATTTTGCCATTAAAATCAGGATTATCCAAAACTAAATGAATATAATTTGAACCAATAAAACCACATCCGCCAGTGACTAAAATATTATGAAGCTTTCTCATAGATTAATTCCTGATTTATATTTAAGATCTTTTTCATTTAACACAGGCAACTGACCTTCTGGTAAGGGCCATTTAATTCCTACGGATTTTTCATTCCATAATATACCACCTTCATCTTCAGGATGATAAAAGTCTGTACATTTATAGGAAATCATAGCAGTTTCGGAAAGAACAAGAAATCCATGGGCAAAGCCTTCTGGAATATAAAAAGAATTATGTTTATTGGAATCAAGAACAACAGCTGCATACTGTCCAAAGGTTTTAGAATCTTTACGAATATCAATTACGCAGTCGTAAATAGAGCCTTCAAGACACTGAATAAGTTTTCCCTGGGGAAAGTTTTTCTGAAAATGCATTCCACGAAGAACATTTTTTTTAGAAAAAGAAACATTATCCTGAACAAAGTTCATATCTAAACCTAATTCAAAGAAAGCATTTTTATTATAAGCTTCGTAAAAAAAACCTCTGCTGTCATTATGAATTACAGGAATTAACTCAAAAAGTCCATCAATGAGAATATTTTTGTTTGAATAAATTTCTTTTTTTTGAAGATTCATATTACCCGGCAATATATCTTAAATATTCTCCATATTCATTTTTATATTTAGAAGCATTTTCTAAAAGTTGCTCTCTTGAAATCCATTTTTTTGAATAGGCAATTTCTTCTGGACAGGAAACATAAAACCCCTGGCGTTTCTGAATAGTGGCAATATAATTAGAGGCTTCCAACAGTCGGTCAGGAGTACCAGTATCAAGCCAGCACATTCCTCTTCCCAATAATTGAATCTGCATTTTATTTTGTTTTAAATATTCATTGTTTACATCTGTAATTTCAAGTTCTCCACGACTGCTTGGTTTTACATTCTGTGCAATCTGAATTACGGAGTTGTCGTAAAAATACAAACCAGGAACGGCGAAATTAGAAATATGAGTTTTAGGTTTTTCGATGATACTTACTGGATTTTGTTTTTCGTCAAATTCAATAACTCCATAAGATTCAGGATTTTTTACTGAATATCCAAAAATCAAAGCACCTTTTTGAACAGAAACTTTATTCACAGCCCTGCATAGAATTTCAGAAAAACTCTGACCATAAAAAATATTATCACCAAGAATAAGAGCAACTTCATCCTGCCCAATAAAATCTTTACCAATTATAAAAGCCTGACCCAAACCTTCAGCTTTCTGTTGAATTGCATACTGCAGATTTAATCCAAATTGAGAACCGTTACCTAATAAATTAATAAAAGCAGCATTATCTTTTGGTGTTGTGATTATAAGAATATCTCTAATACCTGCCAGCATTAAAACAGAAAGAGGATAATAAATCATTGGTTTATCATAGACAGGAAGCAGTTGTTTAGAAGTTCCAAAAGTAATTGGAAACAAAGATGAACCGGTTCCTGCGGCTAAGATGATGGCTTTCATAGGAGTATTATAGCAGAAAATTCTATTTTTCAAAAATCTTTCTTATACTCTTTTTTATTATTTCTTTAATTAATTTTTTAAGACTAAAATAATTAACTACATTTAATAAACTTTCAGGGCCAATCATATATAAAGGATATAGTTCTTCTAATAATTCAGCATCGAAATAAATATTTAATAAACCAAGACTTTTATAAATATCTTCCCTGCAAGTATTACTTTTACATCTTTGAATATAAAATTTAAGCATATTTTGAATTATTTTTTTTGTATATTCAGAACCTTTTTTCTCATT
>JAZQOB010000010.1:0-1538 GCA_045627625.1 Treponema sp. | reverse complement strand
TGCATTTGGAGTTTGTTCAAGAAATTATGAAATTGGTGACGACGAAACAAGTCCTGCATGGAAGTTTGTTCACAAGCATAACATTCAGGAAAAGATTCAAAAAGGCGCTGCCGCTATCGGCTTAAAAAATGTTGCTGTTCAGGGTGAGTTCTGTGGTGAAGGAATTCAGAAGAATCCTTTGAAACTTGTAATGCCAGAGTGGTATGTATTCACTTTAAGAGATATGGATAACGGGAAACGACTTGGCTTTAAGAAGATGAAGGTATTCTGTGAAGCTGCAGGTCTTGATATGGTTCCAGTAGAAGAAACAGGTGATCAGCTTCCATATAAAACTGTTGAAGAATTTATTGAAAGAGCCAAAGGAAAATACCCAAGTGGAAATCATAAGGAAGGAATTGTAATCAGACCTATAGAATCTGTTTACAGTAAAATCCTTGAAGGTCCACTTTCTATGAAGGTTATCAATAATGATTATTTATTGAAGCAGAACTAAGTTTGAGTTCAGTTGTTCGAAGATTTAGAATAACTGAACTTTTAAGATAATTTTAATATTGAACTATTCGAAATTTCCGAATAGTTCAACTGTCCGGAAAATCCGGATGGTTGGGAGCAGAAGTAAGAAATGGCAAAAATACTTGTAATTCCAGATGTACATGGTTCTCATCAGTGGGAGGTCGCAAAATCAATTTCTCCTGATTCCTATGATTATGCAGTGTTTCTTGGAGATTATTTTGATTCTTGGGAAAATGACTGGCCTGATCAAGGTGAGAATTTTAAAACAATTTGTAATTTCGTTCGTGAAGATCCTGCTCATCGAAAATTGCTCATTGGAAATCATGACTGGTCTTATATAAGTGGAACCAGAGATGGTTATAGAGTAAGCGGACATCAGTCTGGTCACATATTAGAAATCAGAAATCTCTTGGAACAGAATCTAGACATTATTGACTTAGCCTTTGAATGTGATGGATGGGTTTTCAGTCATGCTGGATTTTCAGATACATGGATAAAATCTATAAAAAAATGTTTTCATTCGATATTTGATGTTGATGGTTACGAATGGACTGAAACGGATTTTTCTGTTGATTTTATAAACAGACAGTTTCATTCATTTAGACACTCTCCAGAAGATGATTATTTCTTTTATGAGTTTGACGAATTGTTAGACTGGTATGGCTTTTTCAGTCCAAGTGGAGATGAAATTTCTCAGGGGCCTTTGTGGATACGTCCTGAATCACTTTTGCAGGATGCATATTATCCAAAGCAGGTTGTTGGTCACACAGAAATGTGTCTTTATGAAAAGGTTTTTCTGCATCAGAAGGAAAATAAAGTTGTAGTTGCAGATTCGGCTCTTCATGAAGTTTATTCAGTTTTTGATACTTCAGCTGAATATAGCTTTATTACGATTCCAGAGTTTTTTAAGTGGTACAAGAATACTTTAAAAGTAATAAACGATATTAAGAGTCAGATTATTTATCACAAGGATGCAATTGATTTTATTCAGACTTCTCTTAAGGAACATTTTCCAGAAGATATTA
>JAZQOB010000009.1:0-3816 GCA_045627625.1 Treponema sp. | reverse complement strand
CTGAATAATAAACTGGGAAAGATGTAGAAACACCCAAACCAAATGGAACAATTATTTTGTTAGAATTAAGATTATCCCCAAGAACGAATCCTAAATTACCGTACACATTTAATTTGTTATATTTCCAGCTTCCTGTAAGATCAATTAATCCTCTGTTTGAATACTGATGCCCTGTTTCAAAAGCAGACTGTAAATCTCCATCCATCCAAACCGAACCAGACAATTCTGCCGCAAAACTATCATTTGACCAGTTTCCGTAAATAGAAGGATTAATTGCCAGAACAGAAGCATGTTTTATAAAGTTTTCACAGGAAGCTCCAGGAACCAGATCAGCAAAACGGAAATAATAATCAAGACCAAATTTTGTTCCAAGATTAAAACCATTACCAATATCCCAGTTGAATGTTGCAGAACCTTTTAGTTTATTCTGATTTTCTGCTAAAATCTCTGGCTCAGAACTTTGTAAACCAACTCCATTGCTTTCATAAAAACCTGTTAAATCAAGTTTAAATACATTCCATGAGAAAGTTTTATCAAGAGAAATATTTGTATCACGGTCAAAATAACCATAAGAAAGATCTCTCTTTGCATAGCCGTTTTCAGAAGAATGATAGAAACCAACTTTGAACGGATCATTTCCTGTAATTCTTGAAACTGTGAAAGAACCTAAGAAGGATGCTGGATAACCGCCGCCTGCCTGCCCTTCAACATAAACCTGTTTATTATTTACAGATTTATCAGTAACAACTACATCACTTTTTTCAAGAACTTCTACATCTGGCATTTCAAGAACCAGCTGACCAGCATTATCGGGAGCATTTACAACATCTGCAAAATCAGGAACAGCAATTTCTTCAATATCTGTCTGTTCAGAAGTTACTACTGTTGTTAAATCAGGAAGTTCAATTTTTGACTCTTCAGCCCATAAACAGGTAGAAGCAACAACTAAAGATGCACTAATTAAAATATTTTTCACATTCTTTTTCATAATAATCCCCTTAGTTTAATAGACCTTTTACACTTTGAGCCTGGCGTGTTGAAGGATATAGTTTTATCAAAAGATCTGCTGTTTGTTTTGCATCTCCACCCATATTTTCAGAAACAAAACAATCTACCGCAGCATATAATGCGGCCGCAGCTTTTGAAGATTTATCTATTCCACTTGAACGATAATATTCTGCAGCTTTTAAATACATTTGAGCAGCAGATTTTGCATCATTATTTTCTTTATAATAAGAAGCAGCAAAATAACAGTTTTCACCACGAGAATAGTTTTCGCCTTTGCCTTTCTGTAAAGGAATTAATTCCATGGCAAGATTAAAAGCATCTGTTCGTGAACCATACACTGCATAAAGCTGCACCAGTTCTGAACCGGCTGTTCTACCCTTTTCTGTAGAAGAACCACCATTTTTTTCATATTCTGTTACTTTTTCAACAATATGACGGTCTGTTCCACCAACGATTTTTTCCAATTCAACTTCTTTTTTATTAATTCCGTCAGAAACAGCCTGTGCAGGGAATTGCTTAACAATTTGACTTGCAATATTTAAAGCTTCTCCATATTTTTCTTCTTCATAATAGGCAATCAAAAGATTTTTCATTGCACCATAAGCAAAAGAACTTGAAGGGAATCTTGAAAGTAAAGTTTTATTAAGCATTACAGATTTATTGTATTGTTTTAACTGAAGATTACAATCAGCTGAATAATAGTAAGCAGCATCTGCAAAACTTCCTTTTCCAAAATTGTTTATATATTCAGAAAAGCGACTTTCTGCAGTTACATAATCTTTTCTATTAAGATAAATTTCTCCACGACGATATAAAGCTTCTTCCGCTTCTTTTGATTTAGGGAAATCCTTAAAGATTTTTGCATATAATTCATCAGTTTTCTGATAATTTCCTGTTTTTTCGTAAATTTCTGAAATCAGGAAAGAAACTTTTAAAGCAAAATCAGATTGTCCGTGAGTATAAGGCTCCAGTGTACTGATTGCTTTTTCATAATCTCCACTATCAGCATAAATTTCGGCACAGAAAATAACAGCTTCTTCCTTATCTTTTTGAGTAAACGAAAGCTTCTTTAATTTTTCTGCCTGAACTGCTGCTTTTGAAAAATCTCCAAGCATTACAGCCGATTTAGCCGCATAAGAATAAGCCCTTCTTGTAAAAGAAATATTTGGAGAAGATAAAGTTCCAAAATATTCAAAATCTTTATAGGCTTTTACATAATCACCGTTTTTATATTCTGCTAAAGAACGATAGAAATAAGCTTCATCATTATAACCATATTTTTTTGCATATTTATTTATGTATGAATCCAGCAAAGTCATTGCATCAGACCAGTTTCCAAGTCTTACGGAACATAAACCACAAATATATGATGATAAAGGCTGATTTGCAGTTTTTGCATGTTTATAAGCGGCATCAAACTTTTTCTGATTGTATAAAACTTTTGCAAATTCCAGTCTGTCTTCGCTGCTTAATTCCTGAGAACTGTTTAATGCAACATAAAGTTTAGAAGCTTCTTCATTTCTTCCAAGACGACCTAAAATATTTGCGTATAATGCTTTTGCTTTTGAAGTTTTACAATTTTTTATAATTCCTTCAGCTTCTGCATAATTTCCAGATTTATAATAAGCAGCGGCACCATAATACATTGTATCTTCTGTATGATGTACAATTTTTTCATAAGAAGATTGAACTGTACTCCAGTCATCAATAATTGCACTGCAAGTAATCAGAACTGCATAATAAGTATCTGCAAGTTTATCAATTTGAGATTCCAGAACTTTTTGTTCCATCTGTTTTAAAATTTCAGAAGATCGTTTTGCATTATCTTTAGACATGCCTTCATCAAGTTCCATGGCAATTTCATAAACCTGAATAATAATTTCTGTATCAGAAGTTTTTGATCTCTGGGCAAAATTAAAACATTCTCTGGCTTTTTTATAATCTTTTGAATTATAAGCATCTATTCCAAGACGAGACCAGAAATCTGAAATAATTGGCGAAAAACTTTCTTCATTTTCTGTAATTCGTTTTGAAATTTCCGAAGTATCAACATTAAGCTGACGGTCGTGAGAAATTACATAAGCTTTTTTAAGAGAAGCAACTGCAAGATTCTGATTTTTATTTTCAATAAGACCACAATAAAGATTATAGCCTTCTAAATATTTTCCATCCTGAGCATATGCTTCTGCGACATAAAACTTTATAAATGAAAATACTTCTTCTGAAAAATCTGAAGCATTTAACATTTCATAAAGCTGGATTGTTTTTTTATAATTTTTTGTGGAATTATAAGAAACAATCAATTTTTGAATTGCTTCAATGTAATCATCTGCCACATAGAATTTTCCATGAGATGCAACATATTCAAAAAGAGGAATTGCTTTTTCAAAATCTGCATTTATATAGTAAATTCTTCCGGAATATAGAACAGAAGGATTATAATAACGGATTTTGTCTGCTTTTAAGGAAATTGAACAGCAGTTATAAAAAGAACGCAAAGCTTTATCATACTGCTTTAATAAATACTGGCTTTCACCAAATAAAAACCAGCATTTGTCTAAATTTTCGTTTCCAAAATGAAGTGATGGAAGCACTTTTTCCAAAGTTAATTCAGCATCTTCACACTGTCCCATACTTATTAAAGCTTCACTTTTAGAAAGCAAAGATGGAACTATAAAAACCGATTCAGGAAATTCCTTTTCCATCTTTTCAACTTTTTCGATTACACCAGGAAAATAGCCATTACTAATGTATGTATTAATTTCCCTGAATAATGCAATTTCTGATGAACTTGCTTCCTGTGAAAAA
>JAZQOB010000008.1:0-16872 GCA_045627625.1 Treponema sp. | reverse complement strand
AGGAACAAGCTTGTCGCGTTTTGGTGAATCAAGACCTGCAAGGGAATTGATTCTTGTAATCTGCTTAGATTCTTCTTCTGTCATCTTTGGTGTCAAAGCAGGCATCAAAGTCTGAGTAAGGAGAGTCTTTCCGCATCCTGGAGCACCTGTGGCAAGGATGTTGTGTTTTCCAGCCACTGCAATTTCGATTGCACGGATTGTTTCAAAGTGTCCTGCCATAGGAAGGTTTTCAAGGGCTTCCTTGTAGTCTTCCATCCATTCTTCGTTGAATTGAACTGTTTCTGCCTTGTAGAGCTTTGGTTCAGTCTTCTGGAAGTTTTCTGCATCCATGAGCTTTTCGTTTGCTTCCTTGAGGTTTTTGGCTGTAAGAATCTTGATGCCGTCAATGTCCCTGAGAAGTTCTGCTGTTGTCGGGTCACATACAATGTTTGTAATGCCTGCAGCCTTTGCACTGTTTACTGCGGCCACAGAGCCACGAACAGGGCGAAGTCTTCCTGAAAGTTCAAGTTCACCAAGAGCAAGGACAGGTTCTTTCACAGGGTACTGTTTTGTCTGTCCCAGGATTCCCAGAGCCATGGAAAGATCCATTGGTGAATCTTTTCTGAGGTCTGCAGGGGAGAGTGACTGGAGTACTCTTTCTGAAGGGAAATCAAGTCCTGAATTAGTGAATGCAGCCTTGATTCTTTCACGGGTTTCCTTTACTGCAGAATCTGCAATTCCTACGATGTCATAGGCAGGGATTCCGCGTCTGAGGTCTGTTTCAACCTGAACGACAGTTCCTTCATAGCCGAATGGAGAGAAAGTGTAGACTCTGAGAGGTTCAGCAGGTCTGTTGAGTTCTGCTTCCTTATCAAATACAAAATTTGGTTTTTCAACACCAGGGATGTATTTGTCAGCATTTTCATAAAGTTCCTTGTAGGCAGCGAGGACGTTCTGAGCATGTTCATCGTTTTCCTTGAGTCCCTTTACGAAATTGTCACCGATGTAGAAAGAAGGTTTTCCTTCTGTTTCCGTGAAAATACCTGCTCCCTGACCTTCCTTGTCATCAAATACGATGTCGCCGGGAATGTTGAGTCCGATGTAAGGACTTAATCCTTTTTCCTTGAGTTCTGCGTATTTCAATACAGCCTGTTCTGCAGTAAGTCCTGTAACAGCTTCAAACTCAGCACCAATTCCAAGATCCAGGTTTGCTGTGTCATTTACGAAGAAGTTGTATGGCTTTGATTCTTGAACAGATTCTTCAGTTTTCACCTGACTATAGGTTTCAGACTTGAGAAGCTTGTCGTTGAGGTAAATCTGGGCGTTTTCAAGGCTTGTGATTTCTCCAGAAAGAATCATTGAAGCGAGTTCTTCCGAGTATGTGCTGCATTCTTCGTGAGCGGCTGAAGAAAGTTCTGAATTGCCGGATTTCTCTGCATTTTCAATAAAATTATGAAAGTCCAGAGTACTCCAGAGGGCACGGTCGATTGTTTCCTTCTTGCGTTCAGATTCTGATACTTCAAAGGTTGCTTCGTGTTCTGCCCACTGTTCAACTTCTTTCTTAATATTATTAAAGTCCATCCATTCATCGTTCTTGAAGAATGCTTCGATTTCATTCCACTCAAGTTCTTTTGAAACAGAAATATTCTTTTCAGTAACCAAATCTTTTAATGGTGTTGAAAGGAATAATCTTAAATCTTCAAATCCCTTTTTGAAACCTCCAGCATCTAATTTCATATTTGACATATCTAATGAAGTTTTAATATATTTCCAAGTCTCTTCACTCCAGTCTATTGCATCAAGCTTTGTCTGTTCTCCGTCAAGTTCAGCAATTCGATAAAGAACTTTTTCTGCAATATCACCAGAAATACGGGCATGAATCTCACTTAAAACAAGATTTTCATCATCCTTGATATTCTGATAATTTGGATCATTAATAACTTCATTCCAGTATTTTGTTTTTTTGAAAAGTTTAAGACCGTTATCCCACAGTTCTGGATTTGTCTTCTGTGTGTAAGCATCCCAAAGATGTGTGTATTCATGTACTACAGAATTAGAAGAAAGATAATTTGGATGAAGTATTATGTTATTCTCATATGCAATTCCGGCAATAATGCCATTTTTAAACATATACTCAGGTTCATCAATTACTTTTGTTTCTTTTACAGTAGTCCAGTTTGTTTCCCCTTCGACAGAAAGAGGAACGCCATTTGCATAATAACCAATATTTCCGTTTTTGATTTGTTCGGCAAACATCTCAAATGTTCTGAGTCTTTCTTTCCCTATTTTACTATGATGAGAAACAGCATCACCAGTGTAGTCCATGCTTTCAGCGTTTCTAAGAAGTTTCTGAAGTTTTTCTTGAGCAACCTGCGGTTGAAGCACCTGATTGAATTGAATAATATCAGATGTTGTTGGTCCAAAAAAGTGATTTAACCATCGAATATCAAGGTTTGAATTTAATGAGTATTGAGCCAAAGTATACTCATAGGGTTTTCCATTCCAATATAGGCCTGTACGAGCCATCATTTTATGAATGTTTTTTCTAAAGCTTAGAACATCTTGAATTTTTTCTGCACTAATTTCAATATTGATTCCTGCAGCTCTGATTTTATCCAGAATTTCATTTGTATAAGAATTAATATTCTGAATAGGAACACTTATGTTCTTTTCTGATTGTTTTAGTACAAATGAAGAAACATCATTAAAATCAAAAAATTTTCCTTCAATTTCGGTAATTGGAATATATGATGTATCAGGATATTTTTTATATATTTCAGAAAAGGTTTTATCTTTTATAAGAACATAACTTGAATTTGTTCTATCTTCATCAATCTCATAATGATGGTTGTTAAAATCTGTATATAAAACATTTTCGTAATCTGATTTAGACCATATTAATTCTGTTTTACGAATTTGATTTGACGAATATTTTACATCTTCTTCTTTAGGAGCGTATTCTGAGAAGTATTCTGGATGTTCCTTATAGAGCATCTGTTCAATTGTTGCACCTGCAGGAACATGGTAGTCCATTTCCATATAAGGAATCTTCATGATTTCCTCAAGTGAAGTTGATCCCCATTCTGACATCTGAAGATCACCGTTGAGGATGTTATAGCCGAATCCGATTCCATCTGAGTCGATTTCTGAGAGGAAAATCTCTGTGTCACCGAGGAAGTAACGGAAGCCTATAGTATGAGTACCGTCATTATTGATGAGTTCACTGTCAGTATTAATTCTGCGGTAAGTGTCTGCGATTTCCTTCATTTTGTTCTTGAAGAATTCACCTTCTTCACCTTCAGTAAGTTCCATTGTGAATTTGAACTGTGAAGGTGGAATTACCTTCTTACAGAGTTCAATATCTTCTGGAGTGAGTCCATTTATTACAGAATTTTCAATTGCTTTAGCAAAGTCTGAATAATACGAATTAATAATTTCATCTGCCTGTTCTTCAGAAATATCATTGATTTTGTTTTCATATTCACTCCAGGCTAGAGTAACTATTTCTTTCTGTTCATCAGATAATTCATATTTATCAAAATATTTTGTACCAGAAGCTCCATAATTCCAAACAAGTTCATTAAAATCTTTTTGTGTTTGTATATGTTCAGGTTTTTCTTTATTAAGCTGCAAAGATTTTTCAATGGCTGCTGCATCAATACCATAATTAGACCAAAAATTAACATGAAAATAATCAGACTGGCTGTCTGAATGGTCAAAATTAAAAGATTCAAGCTGAAGAACAACATCTTTCATTACTTTCTTAGCTTCAGGTGTCATCCATTCAAGCTGTTCATCAAGATTATGTCTTGAAATGCTATGGCCAGGCATTACTCTAAGCTGTTTTTCAATAAAATTATTTTTACCTTCTTCATCGAGTTCGTAATAAGAAGTATAGGCATGTGAATCTTCATCCCATATCTGATTAAAATTGCCGGAATGTTTTTCAATATAAGCTTTCATTGTTTCAAAATTGGTAAGTTCTATGGGAGTATCTTTAAGCGTTATATTGATTTCTGAACCACCAGAAAAATATTTAGAAGTAACTGAAAATTTGTATTCAGGATAGTTTCCCTTTACATAAGTTCTCAACTTTTTTGCGATGTCGGTTGTAGAAAGATTACTGTCATAATTGCTCCCCTGTTCTGCTTCATACTGTTTTCTTGCAGCTTCTGCACGAGCTTCACGGGCAAGTCTATGTCCTTCTTCAATTTCTTCCTGAGTAGGACTTGGGGGTGTAACTGCCTTTGTGTTTTCTGAAACTGACATTCCCTTTTCAGCACATTTATCCTGAAGGAGCTTTTCTGCATATGAAGTCATGTTTACGTTTGCAGGGAACTTTTCCCAGATTCTTCTGAGTTTTGCCCAGTCGATTGAGTTGTAGGTCTTGTTATCCTCTGCGTTCATGGCCTTCTGTGCGTTGCGGCTTGGAAGGTAGAGTTCTGAAACTGCCATTTTCTTAACTTCGTTGGCTGTGTATTTGAGGAATTCACTTCCTGCAACATCACCTGAAGCAAAAGGATATTCGTTGAGGACTTTTGTAAATACGTCGTTCATTGAACTGTCATAGGCATCCTTTACGCCATCAAGTGCATTTTTAAGCATTTCATCAACACGGTCTGCTTCTGTTGCTTCAATGAGCCATTTCTTGTGAAGTTCCTTGTATTCATTCTGGGCCTTATCAAGATCTTCCATCTTTTCTTTGAGTGTGGCTTTGAGGTTCTGGGTTGCTTCTTCAACAGTCTTTTCAACAAACTGGCGTTGAGAATCTGTTACTCCAGGGAAGTAAAGCTGGGTTTCGAGTGCGTTCAATGCTTCGATGAATTCATCGTGTGAACATGTTGAGCGGACATAATCGAATACGGATCCGTTTCCGTCTCCGATGTCATAGCGGCTTGGTTCATAAGAGAATGTGTCTTCAGGATTGTTTGGATTCGGAATGTTGAAGAACTTGAAGTTTGTCTTGTCGTAGCCGAACTGGATTCCCTTGTCTTCTTCAGGAAGCTTGTCATCCCTTTCAAGATCCCAGTAATTGTCTGCAGAACCGTATTTTTCTTCTGCATACTTCTTGCGGTTGTGGAATTCAGAGTCTGCCTGTAAAAGGATTTCGTTGAATTCCTTTACTGTGTAAACCTTGTTTTCTGAAGGGAATTTTGGGCTTTCAGATGAGTACATTACGACATAAGGAATCTTTTTTTCTTCGTATTCCTTCTTGATTCTGTCCTGTACCTTTTCGTACATTTCTGGAAGGAGCTTGTACTGAACGTCACGGGTGTATGCTTCATCAGCGGAATACCATTTGTTTCCCTGTACGTGACTTTCGTGATTGAGGTCGAAGTTCTGGACGATGGCCATTACTTCCTTGTTCCCGTTGCCGATTTCAGCCATGATTTCATCAACCATAGGGCGGAACCATTTTTCATAGCGTGCGTTCTTCTGTTCTACAGTTGTTCCGTTTTCCTTTTCTTCGTCAGAGAGTGCAAGGAATGTGCCACGTACAATGTCGCCGAATTTTGTCTGGGCAATACGGATTTCCTTCTGTTCTGGAGTAAGCCCTGTGTCATCCAGATCTGCCTCCATTTCACGAAGACCGTTTGCTCTTTCCATGTCCTCAGCTTTTGCATCAAGGCGTGAGAGTTCTGCGTTCATTTCCTTTGATTCGCGTTCATCGTTTGCCTGTTCAACACCGTTGTTATGGTCTTCCCAGTTTTTCTGAGCCGATTCAACTGCTTTGTCATAGGCTGCAGCTTCCAGTTCTTCAACTTTGGAACGGACTTCTTCGATGTCTGTTGTTTCCCATTCCGGGTAGTCTGATTCTGGGTAAAGGTCATCAATGAATGATTTTGCAATCTCGCGGATGTTCTTTTCGCTGTCGCCTGAGATACCGCCGTCAATTTCTCTGTAGTCTTTGTCGTATGCAGTGTAATCCCAGCCGTGTTCATCGCTTTTATGGATGATGAGATAATCACCGTTTTCCTTGTTTACAAGGGCGAGTTCTTCTGAGTCAGCATCGATTTCATTCAGGAAAGGTTTGACGTTTGCCTTTTTAATGATGCTTTCGGATGCAGTATCAATGTTTTTTCTTGCTTCATTGAAAGCTTCGTGAACTGCATCTTCTCCGTACATATCTGAGAGCTTTGAAAGGATGTCGTTGAGGCTTGAGCCGTTCTGGAGCATAGAGACAAGCTCATCCTTTTCTGAGGCTTCTGTGATGATTTTTACTTCCTGGTTTTCAGGAAAGTAGGTTTCTTTGATATGGTTTGCAAAATTGAGGCTGTTTTCTGCAGCATCGTTCTTCGGATACCATACGTTATGATTTCGAGAATAAAACCATCCTTCTTTCTTGAGTTCCTCGCGAATTTCTTCAGATAGTTTTCCGTTAAAGCGAATGTTAGCTCTTTTGAACTGTTCGCTGTTGATAATCTCCATTGTTACTGGAGTTGTTGTGTTTTCTGCCATTAAACATCCTTGGGCAGGCTGATTTTAATGAATAAAGAAAGGGCATGTCGGCAGTAAGCTGCCGTCGGGCTATTCGAGGTTTTGATAACGCTTTATTACTTCGTATCTCTTTCAGTGTCCTTACAATCCCTCACGTAATTACTAAAAAAAATATGTTGGTAGATGCTAAAAACACATCTCCATTTCAGTTTTTTTCTGCTTTGGAGCAACTGACTGACTGCTTTCAGCGGCGAGGGTTTTGCAAATTTCTGAACCACGCTTGTCTGCTTCAAAGAGGATGTTAGAAAGGGTCGGAAGATTCTTGTCACGTTTTTCTGGATCACGAATATCGTTTTCCAAAGCAGGCATAATCTTGCTTTTGAATTCTTCTGCAATTTGCGGATCAACAGAAAGTTTTATACCGGAACGGCATGCAGCAATGTAACTTCCAAGATATTCTTTAGGTTCGCTTGAAGCAATAATCATGGAAACATCCTTGAGATTGTCTATCTGCTGAATCTTGTCTTTTGTTGCATTAATAGCATCGTCTGGATTCTGAGTCTGTTCAGGAAAGAAAAGAGAAGCTACATGAATTTCACCCTGTTCATTCTTGAAGTTGTAGAAAACGCCTTTTTCATTTTCTTTGATGCTGTTTTTTAGTGCAGTTACTGTTGAACGCGGAATTACAATATTTGAGTTGTAACCGTTTTCCATTTTTGCAAACTGTACTGGAATAAGACGACTGGCTGGAAGACAATAACCTGAAGCTGCGTTGTAGATAGGTTCTGCCTTGATATTTCCAGAAGCATCTGGAAGGAATGGAGCTTTGTTTTCTTCAAGACCACGTTTCATTACTTTAGCATTGTGATGAGGAATCCAGAATCCGTTGAATTCATCTTTGGATACTGGCTTTTTGAATGGATTTTTCTGTTCCATATTTCAATCTCCTTTTGATGTAGAACTTTGAAGTATTTGCTGGGAGACAAATATCAGTACGTTATAGTTATAATGATGTATCAAAATAAATATAATGTAGTATAAGAAATAAATCAATATTTCTAACTATACTTTTTGTATATAAAAATGTATAATAATAAATATAAAAGGAGCATTTCATGGCATTACCAATAAACATAAAAACTCTTCTCTCTGGAAATGTAGTTGAATGGGCACGAATTGAATTCAAGGAATCATGGAACCCGGAGGCATCGTTAAAGACTATTACTGCTTTTGCAAATGACATTGATAACTGGTCAGGAGGATATTTAATTATTGGTATTGAAGATGATAATGGTCGCCCTAAATTTCCTTTAAAAGGTGTTCCTTCAGAAGAAATTGATGATATTCTCAAGGACTTGCTGAATAAATGTAAACTGATTACTCCTGATTATCTCCCGGTTGTTGCTCCAGTTGATTATGATGAAAATACTAAACTGGTTGTTGTCTGGTGTCCGGGAGGACAGGTAAGACCTTATAAATCTCCATCTCATTTCATATTTAAAAGCGGTAAAGCAGTTTCGTCTACTGAATCAACTTATTTTATACGTAAAATGAACAGCAGCATTAAGCCTTCGGCAGAGGAACTCAGTGATTTGTTCTCGCTTGCAAACAAAGTTCCTTTTGATGACAGAATAAATCATCAGGCAGAACTTTCTGATTTGAATATTACACTCATAAAATCATACCTTCACGAAATTGGCAGTAGTCTTGAAGCAGAAGTGGATTCAATGAAGTTTGAGGATTTGTGCATTAGTATGGAACTATGTAATACTCAGCCAGAGTTTATGAAGCCTCGTAATGTTGCTCTTTTATTTTTCAGTATGAATCCTGAAAAATTTATGCCATATTCGCAGATTGATGTTGTGGAATTTCCAGAAGGTGCTGGTGGTGATAATATCATTGAGAAAACATTTAAGGGTCCTCTTCATCAGCAATTGAGAGATTCTCTCCAGTATATTCAAAATACTGTAATAAAAGAGAAAGTTGTGAAATATCCTGATAGGGCAGAAGCCGACCGTTTCTTTAATTATCCGTTTGCAGCTATTGAAGAAGCTCTTGCAAATGCAGTTTACCATAAAGGTTATGACGTTCGTGAACCGATTGAAGTTCGTATTGAGAATGGAACAATCGAAATTATCAGTCATCCAGGTCCAGACCGTTCAGTAACAATAGAAGGATTAAAGAATTTCAGAGTGACAAACCGACGCTACAGAAACAGAAGAATTGGTGAATTCCTGAAAGAACTACATTTAACCGAAGGAAGAAACACAGGTTTCAAAAAGATTCTCAATGCCCTTGAAAAAAACGGTTCGCCAAAACCTGAATTTGAAACAGATGATGAACATTCCTACTTCATAAGCAGATTCTTTGTTCATGAAGGATTTGATGTTAAGGAAGATGAGGTTAAACAGGCAGATAGCGGACAAATGTCCGATAAAATGTCCGATAAAATGTCCGATAAAGACCGTTATCGTATGGAAACAATACTGAAATATCTGGAATCAAATGAATCCATAACAAGTAGCAAGACTGCAGAAATAATTGGAGAGGAAATAAAGACAGCAAACAGGCTTCTTGTAAAAGCCGTTAAATTAGATATCTTGATTTCAAAAGGTGAGAACAAGGCTCGTATATATCTGGTGAAAGAGTGAGATACAATATTACTGTTCATGTGCCGCAAACTTTGGAAGTGTCTTACACCTTATTTGCAAGGGGCTACAACATCGAAATCCCTCAATTGTCTGAAGATGAAACAGAGTTTACTTTCAAGTTTCTTGGAGGTACGGTATTTGTATTGTTTTATAACTTCGGACGATTCAAAAAAGCCTATGTTGTTACAGGCTGGCAGAATGAAAGAGATGGAGAACCGATTTCTCTTCCAGGAGTGGATGGGAAACTGTGCCTGCTTTTTGCAGTCCGGGGAAAGAGATATCATATTCTGGATAAAATCATAAAACAGCTTACAAAAGATGATGAGTATGCTGCTTTTCAGTTACCCCTTGGATTCTGGTATAAACTGGGAGTTCTTATAGACTCCCGTAAGACAAGAATGGCTTATATTAACAATATTCTTCTATTAAATAGGGCAGATGGAAAGGATTTCTTTTACAGTCAGAAAGAAATAGAAGAAGACTGCCTTGAAAAGAGAATATTGGATTTTTGCATAGAACCAAGAACTGCAAAGGAAATTGCCCAAAATTGTGGTTATGAAAATGACAGGGCTTTTTCCAGAAAGTTCCTGAGTATTCTTGTAGAACAGAAGTTATTGAGTTACGAAAATAGAAAATATATTGCGTAGAGGATGAATCATGGAAAAAAAATCGGAAAGTGAAAGAATAAGTTATGCAAGAAAAGTTCTCCTTGATTTAGTTGAGAAACGGGAACTTAGAGCCTGGTGTATGGAAAGGGATCTTCCACATTCTTCTATATATAAGGTTGCTGTCGGAACTGATATTCCGTCTTATATCCTAATTTGCCAGATGCTTCCATATTTTTCACCTGCAGAGTGGGTTTATTTTACTGATGAAGAAATCCCTTATAAACATGAACCTTTACCTGCCTTTAATCCAAAAGAGTTCTCATTGTTTATCAAAAAACACAAGATTGACTATATGGAAATTGCTGAGAAGCTCGGACTCACTGAAGCGAATGCAAAAAATATCTTCCTTCACAGAAGAGCAAATCTTTCGCTGCTTCATATCCGTAAACTTACTTCAGAAGTTAATCCAGAAGAGTTCTTTGTTCCTGCAGATGAGTCTATAGATGGATTTTTCTATCCTGATCGAGGCGATATTGTTTCTTTGAGTGGAAAAAATATTCTCGTACTGTCAAAAGAAAAAGATAACAAAAACAATAAATGCTTTGTTGGAGTTGTAATTAAAAGTGATGCAGACGCTGGAATTGCAGTAAAAGGAAACGTATTAGAAGGTTTTGTTTCAATTCATGGAATGAGAACTTTTACATATATACGAAGAAATCCAGTTTTGTTTGATAAGATAGATAAAGATACAGTCAATATGCTATTGATTTATTTTAGAAAAGTGTTGCAATAACTTTTTTTTGTAAAAAACTTATTTTGACATAGTTTTATGTAATTTTATTCTTCCCAAGATATTATATATATGAATTTAATATGGATAAACAAACCTTTATCCGTTTTTTATGAATTCATCAAGAATTTTTACAACAGTTCTTTTTTTTGATTCAGGAAGAGTTTCAAGTTCTTTAAGTCTTTTTGTAAAACGAGTATTCACAGTTTCTGTTTGGATATCTGTTTCTTTAAGTCCAAGAATAATATCGGAAGACACTTTTAAAAAAACAGCAAACCTAATAATCATTTCATCGTTCATATGCACCTTATTGTTTTCATAGTCGCTAATTTGCTTGATAGAGAGCCCCATCTGTTCGGAGATATCAGCCTGTGTAAATCCTTTTGCTCTACGTAATTCTGCAAGTCTGGTACCTATTGGGGAGATAGTTTGGGGGATAGATATAGGAGTTCTTTTCGATGGTCTAGCCATAAAAACGTTGTAACCTTATAATTGACTTGTTACTAAATAAGTAATAAAATAATTTTAAACTTTACTTGACAAGTTTTGCCAGTAAAAACAAAAAAGCCCTGAATCTGAACGTAATCTTGGCGGATCCTTCAGAAACAGAGCCACTCATAACGGAATGAACCGTCATTGAAAAAATAATATCATAAAAAAAATTATTTTAAAAGGGGCAGTCCATTCCACAAAAAAATAGGAGGACTGTCTATGCAGATTTATTTTCTTTTAAGATTTAATCTTGGAAGATTCTTATGTATTCAAGAATCCGCAATTAATGTTTTCTAGGCTTATTTTCGAGTTTCTTTGAAAGTTTTGTTTCCGCATTTTTTTAATTGTTATGCTAATTTAATTTTCTTATTAAAAAATTTAAGAAAGTAGTAAATTTTTTAAATTCGTTTGGCATTTATTGAAAAAGTTAAATAAAACAAACCTCGGAACTCGGTCTTATGATTTTAATTTTTTTTGATGAACTTGTTATTTCTTTGAGATTTTGATGTGGTTGAATAAATAATCATATTATAGAAGAAAACAAAGGAAGGACAACTTTTTTTTCTCATTTATTAGGGGAAAGAATTCATGTTTTGGACAATTACTTCGGGAGAGGATAATTAAAGATGGAAAAGAAAGGATTAAAGGATAATTCTATTGAAAGAGATATACTGGTTAATATGGATGCAGAAAATCAAATAAAAACTAAATTTAATGTAAGGAAAGAAGGTCTTTTTACAATTTTTGAAACGGAAGATACTAATTACAGGATAGGCGGAATAAAGCCTCTTTTTGTAACTAGTCTTCGTGTAAATATACGGGCTGGGAATGGTAATTTAAGCTATTATGATTCAATAGATCTTTATGCAAGGAGGGGAAGGGTTTCTTTTGCGCAAGGATTATATCGAACTTGGGGGATAGACCCACAGCGAGTAGAAATAGATTTGATAAAAATTCTGGAATGGCTTGAAAAAGAAAGAGATGAAAGACTTTTAAATAAAAATAAATTGTCTAAAACAGATCTCAGTGAAGAAGATAAAATACTTGGTATGAGTTTCTTGAAAGACCATAAAATTTTTCAACGTATTATAGATGATATGAGTACAATGGGATATGTAGGAGAAGAATTGAATAAAATACTTATGTATCTTTGTGCCTCAAGCCGAAAACTTGATGATCCTATAAGCGTTTTGATACTTTCCCAATCATCAAGTGGAAAAAGTTATCTTGTTGATACTGTAAAGCACCTTATGCCTCCTGAAGAAGTCGTTTCTTTAACAAGTCTTTCAGATCAGGCATTGAATTATGTTGAAGATTTAATGCATAAATTTTTGATTCTGGGAGAATCGGTTCATTCAAACATAATTGAGTATCAGATAAGGGAAATGCTTTCAGGAAAAGAATTAAGCAGACTTGTAACGGTAAAGAATCCTGATACAGGAAAGATGCAAAGTGAAGTTATGAGAATACCTGTAATTGTATCTAGTGTAATGAGCGGAACAAATGCAATAAATCCTGAAAATGCAAGTCGATGTTTTGTCATAAATACAGATGAGAGTGCAGAACAGACGCAAAGGATTCAGGAAAATCAGAGGTATAAATATTCTCTTGCAAAATTAAAGAGTGGAAATGAGGAAAAGGAGAAAATTATAAGAACTCATAGGGCAGCACAGAAACTTTTGCGTAAAGTAAATATTGTGAATGATTTTGCGCCGATGCTTAAATTTCCTGTTAAACTTATGAGAACCAGACGAGATCATGACCGTTTTATGGATCTTATTGCCTGTGTGTGTTTTATTCGACAGTATCAGAAAGAAGAAGAAATAGAAGATGATATTCATTTTATAAGATGTGACCTTGAAGATTATAATATTGCATACAAAATAATGGTTAATGGAATTCTTTCCAGTACAATGAGAGAACTTCCTGCTGGTACTCAGATGATTTATGAGCAGATGAGAAATTTAGCTAAAGAAGAGTCTAAAAAACTTAAACTAGAGCCTACTGAAATTAGTATGACACAGAGACAGATACGAGAATTTTCGGATCAAAGTCAGTCTGTTGTAAAAAACGCAATAAGACAGCTGGTCGATTTTGAATATATTAATGTTGTTAAAGGAGGAGGAGAAAGAAGTAAGGGTTTTTACAGAATAAAAAAAGATGAAGAAATAAGGAAATCTGATTATTCGATGATACCATCCCCACTTGAGATGAAAGAATTACTTAAGAGTCAGTGTATATAAAAGAAAAACTGGTAAACTGGTTTTTACTGGGTTGCCTATAAATATATGTATAAATCTTTATAATTTAAATAATTAATAAAACTGGTCATAAACACAGGATGGAAAACGATGCCGTATATTTTTAGCGAACCTTATGCATCTCTTTATGAAGACTATTTAGAGTATGAAAGATCACGTGTAAGTGCTCAGGGTTTTGAAAGTCTTAAGGGGCGTTCCAGAAGATTTCTTAAATGGTTAGAAGAGAAGGATTTACTTTTTGAGGAAGTCAAAGTTTCTGATGCAATTAGATACAAGAAAGAATTAAGTGAAATGAAAACAAAAGAAGGAAAATTTCTTTCAACAGGAACGGTTCTAAATTATCTTAAAACAGCAAGAGCAGTATTTAGATATTTGGTTATTACAGAAAAAACAAAATCAAATCCATTTGAAGTTGTAAAAAATCCTCGTATCCCAGATCATATAAGCCGAAATGTTCTTACGGAAAGTCAAATGAACCGACTTTTGGAAGAATTTTCTAAATACTACGAAATAAAAAACAACGAGAAAGCATTAAGACGTTATCGTTGTCATGTCTTATGTGAATTGCTTTACTCAACAGGATTGAGAATTGCAGAAGCAGGAAGTCTTATAGAAAGTAATCTAGACTTAGATCATAGATTTATTTATGTACCGAATGGAAAAGGAAATGTTCCTCGTATAGCATTTCTAACTGGTTTTGCAGCAGATGTTATGAAACAGTATTTAGAAAAAGGCAGACCAGTAATTATGAAAAGCTACAGCAGAAAGAATGAAAGTCTTCTTTTCGGTGCATCAAAGGAAAGGATAGGATGTGTATTGAATGAAGAGCTACGTGAAGTTTGTAACGAACTTGATATCCCTATAATAACCAGTCATGGATTCCGGCATTCCCTTGGTACACATCTTCTAAAAAATGGATGTGATATGAGATTCATTCAGGTAATACTTGGTCATGAAAGACTTGGTACAACACAAATATATACAAGAGTAGATAAAGATGATTTAAGAAATAGCATAGATGCATTTCACCCACGACAGTATAAGCAGTTAGAAAAGGAAGCTGAAAATGCGCAACGAAGAAATAATGGAATTAGCAAGGGAACTTGTTGAAAGTGAAATATCTGGGAATAGATATTCGAGAGCTTATAAACAGGATATAGAAAAAAATATTCAGAATTTTTTCTCTTGGTGTATAGAAAGATCAATATATAATTTAATAGACATAAAAAAAGAAGATCTTGTTAATTATCATAAAAAATTAACACAGACAAAATCTAAAAAAAATGGTGAATTATTAAGTTCTTCAACTGTAAACAAACGATTCTATACAGTTACATTAATATTTAGACTTTTATATCAAACAGGAATAATAAAAGACAATCCTGCCCAAAATCTAGAAGTCAAAAGTATCCAGACTCGATCATGGAAAAGAAGACCATTATCTGTTGAAGAGATAAATGCGTTTCTTGAACGTTTGGATGTGGAGACAAAGCAAGGGCTAAAAGATAGAACAATGTTTGAACTCATGTATTCTTCAGGATTAAGAGTATGTGAGATTGCAAATCTTAAGATTGGTGATATAAATTTTAATCAGAGAGAAATGATTGTTCGTGGAAAATTTGGTACTGACAGAGTTGTTCCTGTTTCTGTCGTTGCGAAAGATTTTCTTATTTTATTTCTCGGAGAACGAATAGAAAATCTTGAAGAACCGGTATTCATATCTTATACAGGAAGTCGTATTGGCCATAAGATGAAAGCTGATAGTATAAGTGAGAGATTTCATGATTTACTGATACGGTATGGTATGTATAAAAAAGAAATTTCTGCGCATTCTATAAGACATTCAACTGCTACCCATCTTTTAGATAACGGCGCAAGCATAAGGCATGTTCAGGAACTCTTGGGACATAAAGAAATTGCAACAACTGAAAGATACACTCATGTACAAACGGATGGTGTAGCAAAAATATTTAGAAAATATCACCCAAGAGAACATGATTTGTTTGAAACAGTTGATGATGATTATATAAAACATCTTAATTCTTTGATAAAAAGATTCTAATATTAGTTTTTTATCAATGGTATTGGATATATAAAAAATAAGCAGAATAAAACAGTTATTTGCATATAGAAATAAATAAATCCTAATTACAATTTAAAAATAAAATTGAAATTTAATTTTAAGAGTCTTTTTCCGAAATTAATAAAACGAAGTATTTAATTTTTTTTGCTTATCATACATAAAATAAGGTTAATGATTGTTGACTTTTGAATCAAATAAGCTTAATATTATGTAAGACTTTCAAAAGTGATTAAATTTAAGTAAATAAGTAAGAGAATATTATAATTACTAATATATTTACATAAATACAGAAGTATTTGCTAAAATATAAATATTATTCAAATTACAAATCTGCTCTGTTTGTCCTTAATTCTTTGAAATTAATCTTTCCAATTTTTTATATCCATAAATTCTGTTTTTAACAAACAAAAAGAATGAGGAAATAATAAGTATTAGGTTCAATTTCGAGTTTTATAAACAGTTGAAAGATTGTTAGCAAATACTCAAAAAAGAAGCTGTGGCAAGCATTGAACTGAAAAAAATTCGTCACGACCAAAGGACTACCGCTTTTTTTTCAGTTCAGTGACTGACGAAAGGCTTCTTTTTAATGATTTATCAAAACTCGACATTCGACCTATTAAATAAAAAACTATTTTTTAATAAAGGTGTGAAATAAAAAATGAAAACAAAAAAATGTGTATTAATTGTTTTAATAATGTTCTTTATACATTGTATACAAGTGTATGCACAATGGAATTCTCAGGGATATCCACATTCATATGATACAAGTACATATTCAAGTAATACTTCAAATTCCAGTAGTAACAGTACGAACGGTAATGCAGGAAGTCAGGAGGGAGGAGAAGGGAACTACGGAGGCGGCGGAACCGGAATTTCATACCGCACACCATTTTCTTCATATTTTGGAACAATACAGAGCCTTCTTCAGAAAGGAATACAGAATTTAAGCATAAGCAGGAATAAGGCATCAGCAACTATAACGGCATTCCAGATTTCAACTTACAATGCATTAAAAACGGTAGCAGAAAAAATAACGGCAAAACATGTAGGCGATCCCGTACTGCTGACGAGCGGGAGCTATATACAGAGAGAAGAAGACATAAGCCTCAGGACATATGCAGGAAGAATAGTCATAAACAGGATTTACATAAGCGGAAAGGGAACCGGCGGCGGAATGGGAGGGACCCTGTGGACGCTGAGTACAGAAGAAAGGATAATCCGGGGATATACAACCGGAGCAGAAGAAGCTGCAGGAATGATAGAAGGAAGCCTTGCCGAACTGAACGTAGCAAGGAAGGAAGCAGAGGAAGCGTGGAATAAAAAAGATGAATATGAAGCGGACGAACCGTTTACAACGGAATTTGAAGGAGAAATAAAGCAGGCCGGAAAAACGGCAGCCGAAGCAGAAAGAGAAATAAAGAGATACCGTGCGATAGCGGAGAAGGCAGAGAAACTAAAAGGGCTGAACAGGTACAGTTCATACGGCGAAGTATCGAAGAATGAAGGAACAGGAAACGACAGCCTGATAGTGGTGCTGGAAGGATACATACCGGTAGTATTTGACTACAAG
>JAZQOB010000007.1:0-3666 GCA_045627625.1 Treponema sp. | reverse complement strand
CAATATCCTTGATTTTCAGGTTTCTCTTTTCTGCAAGTTTCTGTGTTGTTTCCTTAACTGTGTTTAAGGCTGACTTAATTGTTTCTTTGATATTCATTTTCTTTTTCTCCTCTAGGGTTGTTATGCTGATTTCTGTAAGCGTTCAACGAATGCCAGAACATCAGATTTCTTATACTTTCTTCTGCTTCCGTCTTTTATGGCTCTGTCCTTTAGCCATTTGTAACGTTCGCAAGCAAAGAAGGAAGATGGTGCTACTCTCAGGTATTCAATAACTTCCTTCTGTAACCAGATTTCTTCGTTTTCGATTTTTTTCATGTTGTGCTCCTCTCAGTTGCTTAATCGAATATTTATAAGACTTAACAAGTCTTTGTTTTGTCCTCAATTGCTATAGGCTCGATAATGGTTGTTTCTGATACTGTGTATTCAACATCATCTGCTACACCATCAATCAGGTCTCCGAAAAGTTTTTCAGAAGTGTCTGCAAGTCTGTCTAAGGCCTTTTCCTTCTGAATGTGGTCTGCATAGTGTTCAAAGATTTCATCGCTTTTGTGTCCTGAACCTACCATACAAACTCGTTTGTCTCCGATTTCTGTAAGTGTGTGTGAGCGCATTGAATCACCACGTCCGTGGAATAGAAGCGCGATAGGGTCTTTGTGTCCGATGGATGCTAAAGTCCTTCTCATGTATTTAACCCAGACTTTGCCGTCCATTGGCTTATCAGGTCTTTCTGCATTGAAGAAGATAAATCCCGACATTCCTTCGTTGTAAGGGTTGAAGCTGGCCTGATAAACAATCATGTCTCTAAGTTTCTGCGGAATTTTGATTTCTCGTTCCTCTCCGTTCTTAGGGCATTTAAGTCCTTCATACTGATTCCATGAATGGCGGATGTAAATTCTGTCTTCTCCAATGTCTTGCATTCTCAAGGCCTGAATCTCTCCTGAACGCATTCCCGTATAGCAAGCGATCAGGCAAGCAAGTTTTGCGGTTGGGTTTTCCCATTCTGCATTGAATAAGGCTCTTGTTTCTTCCATGGTCAAGATTTCACGTTTCTTTGACTTTGTGGAAGGTTTAATGATTCCGTCATAACAGTTAATGTCTGTAAGTCCGTGCTGATGTGCCCATTTCATTGGCTGAGTGATGGAACTTACAATCGAGAAAATAGACTTTCCCGACAAGTGGTTGATACTGTCCTGAGAAAAGATTTTGTTAATGTCGTTTCTTGTAATTTCTCCGACCATCTTTCCTTCAATGAGCGGTTTCCAATACTTGTTGATGTAAGTATTGTTTGTCTGAACATAGTGGAAGTGAACATCCTTTCCTCTGATGGCAAGTTCCTTCAAGTATGGTGATTTTTCCATATCCCAGAACTCATTCAAGAATTCCATTGCATCCTTTGCTTCTGGGTGTTCAGGCTTAACTACTGCACTGATAAAATTTCTTTCCTTCAAAACGTTAATCATTTCGTCTATCTCCTTTTCTGTGAAATCTCTTGTTTTCAATCCGTTAAGAATTGAAACAAACTCAAGCGAGGTCTGGCCGATGGCCTTTCCTTTCTTGCTGACTGTAGTAGGAATATTTCCGCTTACAATCCATTGCATTACGACTCTTTCTGCTTCGAGCTTCGACTCTTTCCCCGTGCTTCTGTTTGATGTGAGAGTTCCATCTGGAAGACGAATCTGTGCATACCAGAAAGGGGAATTCTTGTTTTTGAAAATTAAGTAAGGCTTCATGATGCTTTTAACTCCTTCTCTTGGTGGTATTTTTTGTTTTTTCCTCAACTTTTACTTAAATTCTCAGTTTTTATGCCATTTTTAGGCTTTTTTCTGAAATCTAACTTTTCTAAATCCTTGTAATATAAGGACTTACGGCACTTACACCTTTTTTGAACCCATTAGAACCATACCAATTGCTTCTACGATAAGAGCAACCAGAAGAATTGCTTTAACCCAAGATGACTGGAAGAGTTCAAGGATTTTGTCTGCCCAGTTATCAAGTTCAACGATGGAATCACTGCCACCTGCAGCGAATGTTGGTACTACACAGAGAGCAAAAATTGCTGCTACTGTCAAAAATTTCTTAGATGTGACTGTCTTTTTCAAAGACTTAAAAAAATTAGATTTCATGTGTGAAAATCTCCTGTAAAAATATGAAATCCATTTTTTTCTTAATTCATTTTTACAAATTACGAGTTTCTAATATCTCGTCTACAATTGGTCCATTTTTAGTTGGTTTTAGATGAACTAGGAGCTGAACACTCTGAGCTACATCTGGTAATTCGCCAGGAATAACTTCCCTGAGCAAATCTTTGATTCGGGCCACCATACTCATACAACTGTCTGCGTGGATTGTACTGGCGTTACCTGTATGTCCCGTATTCCATGCTTTGAGAACTTCATTTGTTACGTCTCCGTAACGAAGCTCACCAAAGATGATTCTTGAAACATTACAGCGGAGTGCAATACCAACGGCTTTCAGTGTGTCTTTTCCTGCAGCCCAGATGTTTACCCGGTCACGGGCATGGCACTGAATTTCACCGGCATCTTCTACAATGTAAAAGCGGTCATCCGGCGTAAACTCACGCATTTTATCGATAATGGCGTTGAGCAGAGTTGTTTTTCCCGAACCTGTTTCCCCACCGATGATGATGTTGCTTCTCTTCTGGATGTGTTTAATCAAGAGATCATACTGGTCTTTTGTCATTCTTCCGCCTTCCACATAACTTTCCATTTTGAAAATGGTAGATGGTGGACGACGGATGAAGAACATCGGATTTTCTGTTGCTCTTGGTGGAAGAATCCCTTCTATACGGATTTTCCAGTTAGGAAGAACACCTTCAACAATTGGGTTATCAGGGTCGATTGTTACTCCCAGTACTGCGGCAGAAGCATAGATAATGCGAGTCGTTGTAGCATCATCGAAGAAAATTCCAGTGAACTGCTTACCCATGCCCATACCTTCAACAATCAGCTCTCCGCCAATTCCGATAGCAATATCAGTAACTCGTTTGTCTTCAATGTAGGGGATGATCAGTTTCATATCATCTTCCAGGTTTCGGATCCATTTATCCTGTTTAACCTGCTGTTGGAACCCGTCTATTGCAGCCAATTAATTACCTCCATTTGCACTGCGCTGGTATATATCCAGCACCATAGATTCTATACTTCCTCTGTCGCTGTTCTTGATTTCCCGCTGCACTGCTTCTAGGAATCGCTCAAATTCGATCCTTGCAACGTCATCTGGAACTGCCTGACGGTTTGGAAGTACCTTTATCTGCCGTTTAGTCTGTTCAAGTAGAACTACCATCATCAGATTAAGCCGGCTTTCAAGTTCCTGGACTCTTCGTTTGGTATCATTTAGTGAACCAAAGATAAGTTCTGGATCCTGAATTTCTTTATCAAAGTAGCTGTCCACAATAAATCTGATTGTGTCAGACCTGCTTTTTCCTAATTCACTTTGCTTCAAACCAATCAGATATTCTGTATGAGGTTTGAAACGTACAGACGCAGTTGAACCCATGCGTCCTAATCTTTCGTTTTCTGTGTTTTCCAATTAGTCCTCCGCAAAAACATCAAATTCGGCCGGAATTACACGTGTTACTTCAATTGCTTCGATTTCACTGATTGCCTGTTCAATTGGTTTTACAGTTTCTGTTTTGAACATCAGATC
>JAZQOB010000006.1:0-3430 GCA_045627625.1 Treponema sp. | reverse complement strand
ATTTCAACAAAGAATTTTTCAAATATTATTCCATTAAGTTCTGCATGGCAGGGAATGCTGTACAACGACTTTACGGAAGAAACCTGTGGAAGTTCAGTTCCATTGTGCACATGTTCTACAGGATACGGAACACCGTTCTTTATGAACCTCAATGTCCGTGATGTAGGACACACATTCGTATTCGGTCCGACTGGTGCCGGTAAGTCTACCCTTCTCGCCCTGCTTATGGCCTCGGCCACAAAATACAAGGATGCAAACATCATCTGTATTGATAAGCAGCTTTCAAGCCGTGCCTTTATGGTAGGTGGAGGCGGAATCTATGTAGAACCAGGAAAGGATGCCGTTGCATTCCAGCCGCTTTCGGAATTGAAAGGTCCAGATGAATGTACCCAGGCTGAATATACAGAAAGCCTAATGTGGTGCCAGCAGTTCATTGAAGGATTACTGTCTCAGCAGAACATTGAGACAACTCCAGAGATGAGCAAGGTAATTTCAGAAACTCTCCGTTTGATTTCTCAGAAAGAACCAGACAGAAGAACTCTGACAACTTTCCAGCAGTATGCAACCTATTCAGATCCAAAGAACGGTTCCAACACAATCCGTATCGGACTTGACCCATACTGTGCAGGAGGCCAGTTCGGTTCAATTTTTGATGCTGATGAAACAAACCTTCCTCTTTCAAAGCTCGTAACAATTGAAATGGGAAGTTTGATGAGACTTTCAGAAAAGGCAGTTGCCCCTGCCCTTATGTACATCTTCCGTTACCTTGAAAAGTTATGGAACGTACCGACAGGACAGAAACAGCCTCTGACTTTTCTTTTCCTTGATGAAGCATGGCTTTATCTTCAGCATCCGATTTTCGCAGGATTCCTTCAGGAATGGCTCAGAACTTTGCGTAAGAAAAAGGTGTTCTGTATCTTTGCAACTCAGGAAGTTGCTGCTGCTGCAAAATCAAGTTTGAGTGACACAATCGCCCAGCAGTGTTTAACCAAAATCTACCTTGCCGACGAAAGTGCTACTTCACCTGGTCTTGTAGACAGTTACAGATACTTTGGCCTTACAGATTCTGAAATTCTGGCATTGAGCAACGCAACAATGAAAAAAGACTATTACTTCAAGAATCCAAACGGATGCCGAATGTTCACATTGGACTTGGATCCGTTCCAGCTTGCCTTGATTTCTCCAGACCATGAAATGCTGGACAGAATCGAAGCAGAAAAAGGCAGAAACACAATGGAACCTCTGGCCTTCGACATTCTTGAGGCAACAAAACAGAAAATGGCTGATTTAGGACGAGACTACAGGAGTCTTGAATACGAAAAGTATAAAAAAATGTTGGAAACATAATAAATCACCTAATCAGGAGGAATTTCGCCTATTTCACTTCCTGATTTAGGCGAAATAAACATACATCATGAGGAGTTCATCAAATGAAAGCAAAAAAAACACTAATCGCTCTTCTTTTTGGAAGCGTAATAGCCGTAAGCAACGTAAGTGCAACAGGCTACCCGGTATTCGATATTTCAGGCTGGCTTACTGCAATCGACCAGTTATACAGTCAGTACGACATGGTAATGAACACCATTACTCAGATCGAAAACCAGTATCAGCAGATTCAGCAGGCCGTAGAAAGAGCAAAATCCATTGACTGGGACAACATCCGCTTTGACGGAGACTTTGATATCCGTAATGACATCAAAGATGCGAATAAAAGAGTAAACAGACTCTTGAACCAGGCAAGACAGATTCAGAACACCCTTACTTCACCAACAATTGATTGCGGTAACGGGCGTTATTCTCTTGCAGACCTTTGTGGAATGGGCAGCCCTGACCATAACTTCTTTACCGCCTGCACAGACGTTAAGAATTACATGACAGACAGCATGAGATTCTCTATCGAGGCTATCGAAGGAAATCTTACAAACAAACAGAAGATGACCATCTGGAATAAATATGGAATAAGTCCAAGAAACTATCTCTTTGTTCAGCAGTCTGTAGCTCAGGTAAAAACACAGGCATCTAAGGTTATGGCAAAAGCAACCTCTGAAGCAGTTCAGCTCCAGAGAGAAGACAAAATTGCAAAAACAAACGCAATTATTCAGGCAGCCTATGCCCAGACTGATTCCAACGGAAATATGACAGAAGCAGCTGCTAATGAAGCAAGTTTACACTTGAGCCAGCAGGTAGTTGATGGTCTTATGACATTGGAAGAAGCCATGAATGAAATGGCCAGTCTAAGTGCAGCCCGTATGATCAACGAAGAAAACGAGAAGCAGGCTGAGGCATCAGAAATGGAAGCCGAACAGAAAAAACAGGAAGCATTTGATTATAAAGTTCCAGATGCTTTCCGTAAGTAGGAGGTTCCCAGATGGATCATGCATGGACTGGCTGGATTGATGTTCCAGTTTTACAGGCAATTGAATACTTCAGCGGTGTAATGGCAACCTTCTATAAATGGGGAAGCCATTATGCAGTAGCTATCGGAACAGTAGGACTCTGCTGGTCGGCTTTTAAGCTGGCAAACAGTCGTTTTACATTAAAGGATTTCTGGTGGGATACACTTTACAAATGGCTCATGTTCATTCTGTTTATGTCCCTCTACCCGCTTGTAACACTCGGAATGTCTGCTGTTGGAAACAGAATTGGTATTGATGCCGGAAACGGAAAACAGGCAATCATAGATTCACTTACAAGTATGAAAAACAGTATCGAATACGATATTCAGGTCGGCTATAAACTGGAAAGTGACTTGAATAAGGAACTCGGGCAGATTACTTCAAAAAGTGAAACAATCACCTTCGATACATCGTTCGGAAACTCGGATACCTATGATGAATTCATTGATAAATACTATGACGAAGTTAAGAATGCAACATTTAATTCCAAATCTGCAAAAACCAAGGCATTGGAAAAAATCAATGAATATAGGGAAAAGAACAAATACCATAGTTTATTCAGTAAAAGGACTCTTAAGGCCATAAAGGACATCCTTGTTGAAAAATTACCTGATGGAAGTGACGGAGATAATCTCCTTCCAGAATATGTGGATTTGAATATATGGCTAAAAGATTCAAAAGGCAAAGATTCGTACTATCTTTCACCTGGAGCAATTATGCGTGTAACTGTTCTTGGCTGTCAGATAATGTGGGAGAAAAACCAGATTGCCTATGCCGTAAACATGGATGATCTTGATGCCGAAGACGTAAATTTCATGAAAAAAGGCTTTAACAAGATGACAGCAACATTCGCTCATGTTCCAACAATGATTATGACAATGTTCTGTTGTATCGTTCTGGTTTTCTGTGGAATTTTTGCCTGTATTCAATACGTTATGACAATTCTTGAATACACCATAGTCGTAGGAATCGGAGCTTTCTTTATACCATTCATACTTTTTGACGGAACTAAGGAATTACCGAAAAAACTGATT
>JAZQOB010000005.1:0-28543 GCA_045627625.1 Treponema sp. | reverse complement strand
TTCATTTGTACTAGAACCTTACTTGTTCTATTTCTTTCCTTCCCTGTTTTGTCAAAGAGAACCGTCTGCACTGCCGTGCGACGGTGAATATGAATATACATCCACTTTAAAAAAGTGTCAACAAGAATTTTATTTTTTTTGCATTTTTTTAAACTTTTTTTTTCTGACATTTGGGACAGAGGAAAATTTACAAAAAACCGTTTCAGGGGTGTTACGGGGGGAAGGCTTTCCCCTCCTTGTTCACTGTGAATATTTCCTTACTATTTCCAGAGATAATCTTTATAGAATTTGTTCTATATAATAGATAAATTATTCTGAGAGGTTATTTATGGCTCAAAAAAATCGAGGGGCATTACCTATGCTCCAGCTTACATTTCCACTTGCCATGGAACAGATCATGCGCATTCTGGTTTCTTCAGTAGATACTTTTATGCTCAGTTCATACAGTAATTCTGCGGTTGCGGCTGTAGGATTGGTTTCTCAATATGTATTTTTCTTGAATTTAGTTTTTTCTGTTATTGGAACAGGATGTTCCATAGTACTGGCTCAATACCTGGGGGCACAAAAAGATAAAAAAGAATTGAATCATATTGCTCAGGCAAGTTTTATAATGATGCTTATAGCTTCCATTGTTATTACTGTTCTTGTTATTTGCGGAACCGGAGGAATTCTTTCTTTTTATACTCTTGAAGAAGATGTTAGACATTTTGCATGGCAATATTTTGTTGTTTATGGTGGTATTTTCTGCTTTTTCAATGGTTGCAGTCTTTTACAAGGTGCTATTTTAAGAAGTTACGGACATACTAGTGAAGCAATGATTGTTTCTATTGTTGCTAATATTATTAATGTTGTTGGAAACGCTCTCTCATTGTATGGATGGTTTGGATTACCAATTCTAGGAGTAGTAGGAGTTGCTGCAGCTTCGGGAATTGCTTCGCTTGTTTCTTGTATCATGTTTGGAATTTATATTAAGTGCAGAAAAGATGTTGAATTTAACTTCAACGGAATTTTCAAGGTTCCTAGAGAAAGTTTCCGTCTTGTACTTAAGGTCGGAGTTCCAACTGCAGGAGAAAGTCTTTCGTACAATGTAAGTAACATTGTAGTAATGGCCATGATTTCTTCACTGGGAACTTATGCTATGTCGGCTCAGGTTTATACCCAGACTATTGTTCGCTTTGTATTTGCAATTGCTATTTCCATTGGATCGGCTACTCAGATTAAAGCAGGATACCTTGTTGGAGCAAAACAAAGTGATGTGGCATACAAAAAGGTATTCATTTATCAGATCATAGCAACTTCGGTTTCTATGATTCTGATGGTTGTATGTAATTTCATCAAAGCTCCTATTATCAGACTGTTTACAGATATAGATGAAGTATATTCTCTTGTAAGTATTCTTCTGATTTATTCTGCTTACATTGAATTTGGGCGATCTTTGAATCTGGTTTACATTGGTGCATTAAAGGGTGCTGGTGACATTAAATTCCCTGTTTTGTATGCAATTTTCTCCAACTGGTGTATTTTAGTATTTGGAAGTTACATCCTGGGAATTAAATGCGGACTAGGATTAGTTGGTTTCTGGCTTGGCATTGGAACTGATGAAACCACCCGAGGACTTGTAATGTTCTGGAGATGGAAAAGTCGCCGCTGGCAGAAACATGCTTTGGTTTAATTTGAATCGAATTCTTTATTAAATTTCTTAAACTTTTCGTAAACTTCAATGGCAAGTTTTACAGCATCAATGTAATCTTCGTGCATAATTGCTTTGCCATTGGAGTTTCTTACTTTATACTTCCCGTCTTTTGTGTGTTCTATCATTGGAACATGTTCGTGATCGCAAACTGAAAACCATTTACCGTTAATTAATTCTTTGTGCCATTTAAAGTTGTTTTTCATAATTATAATTTCCTTTTATATGGAATATAGTCGGTTTTTTAATTTTGACAATAAAGTTGTGGTTTAAAGATAAAAAAAGAGAACCCCAGGCTGATTATTGATTAATCTTTTTACCTCAGGGTTCTCTGTAAATTATAAATTCTGGAAATTATTATTCAGTAACTGTGCGGCAGATACGGAAACCAACAATTTTTGAATCATATGATGAATGTCCGATATATAATTTTGATGTATTAGAAGCAATATCTCCACCAACACCTTTATTATCTTCACAATCTTCACAGAGTTCTGAAACATTACCGGTCATATCGTAAAGTCCCCATTCATTTGGCTTTCTTGTACCAACAGCATGAGTTCCGTACTGGGAATCATCCATACCACCACGAATTGAAGGATATCCATAGGAATTTTGCTTATAGAAAAATCCTTTATATTCGTAAAGACCCCAATTTGCTGCATCATACAAAGCTCTTGGCTGTGGAACAAGTTCAACTTCTCCTGTACGAACATTATATTTATTCCATGCATATTCTGAAAGGACTGGATCTCCAATATTCTGATATGCTTGAGTGATTTCTTTAGAAGTTATTGTCCCGTCTTCTTCAAGAATCTCAATAGTTGCAGTAACATTGCCATTTGTTTTACCTTTGCCATCAAAATCACCATTTGTGCCGGCAAAGATGTTTTCTGTTCCAGCTTTTGCACAGATTTCCCATTCTGCTTTTGTAAGTAAACGGTAACCATTTGCACCTGCAACTAAATTACCATCATCATAAGCAGGTGTTAAACCTTTCTTATTAGATAGAGCATTACAAAACTCGATTGCAGCAGCTTTTGTAATTCCATCAACTGGGCGAGAATCTCCTTCGCTTGCAGTTCCGACATACTGTACTGATTTGTCAGCAGCATCGCCCAACAATTTTCTAAAATGACTGCGAGTAACTTCGTACTGTCCAACACTGATTTTGTAATCAAGTCCTGACATTTCTGTTGTAACCAAAACTTCATCATCATAGATTGGTGATACACCAGGTTTTGCTTCTGGTTTACATCCTGTAAAAATTAAAGTGGCAGTTAATAATGTTGCCGAAAGGATAAACATCTTTTTCATAGTAATACCTCCGTATGAAAAAACAATAAAATGAGAATAATAAACTGACTTGGATTAAATTATAAAAAGAACATTTATAAATAAAGATAGGTTACACTTATAATATCGGCAAATTTTTACCATATGTCAAGTTTTTTTTTATACATAAGATAGAATTTTCAGGGTTTTAGGGGCAGAGCCCCTAGGAGAGAGGGTGGCGGAAAACGGGAACCGGTTGAAGCCAGGGGGAGACTTCCCCCGCCCTGGATTTAATTTTAGATAAAATTAAAAGGAGTTTCCTGGTATACATAATAGTTCAACCAGTTTGAATAGAACAGATGAGCGGTTGAACGCCAGTAACTTTGAGGCATACGGCACGGATTATTTGCAGGGAAATAATTCTTTGGAAGAGGAACTTTCATTCCTTTGTCTATATCACGGAAATATTCCTGAGAGAGAGTCATTGTGTCATATTCCAAATGACCGGTCATGAAAATTTCACGATTATCTTTTGATTTTACTATTGTAACCCCGGCTTCAGCACTTTCTGCAAGTATAACTAAATCTTTGCATGCAAGAATATCTTCTTTTTTGAGGGTTGTATGACGAGACTGTGGAATTGGGAAAACATCATCAAAGCCCCGTAAAAGTGGTTCTGTTTCAACAGAGCGTTCATTCAGGAAAATTCCAGACATTTTGCGTTCCAATGGATATTTTTTAACTCCATAATGATGGTAAAGTCCTGCAAAACTTCCCCAGCACACATAAAGGGTTGAATATACATTCTTTCTGGCATAATCCATAATTGAACAGAGTTCATTCCAGTAATCAACGCTTTCAAAATCCAGCTGTTCAACAGGAGCTCCTGTAATAATCATACCGTCAAATTTCTGTTTGAAGATTTCGCTGGAAGGAATATAGAATTTATCAAGATAATCTGAATTTGTATTTTTGCTGTCGTGATTTTCCATTCTCACAAGGGAAATTTCAATCTGAAGAGGAGTATTTCCTAAAAGACGCAGCAACTGAGTTTCTGTTACTTCTTTTGTAGGCATAAGATTTACAATTGCGATTTTTAATGGACGAATATCCTGAGTTGCAGCTCTACTATCAGTCATTACGAAAATATTTTCTTTTTCGAGAGTTTGAACTGCAGGTAAATCTGAATGTACTTTAATTGGCATACATACCTCCCAAAATGATGATTGAATGTCATTGTAGCAGAAAACACAGTTATTTGCTATAATGGTTCTTATGGCAACAGTAAATAATCGCAAAGGCGCAATAAAGAAACTCAAACTTTTAACTTATAATTCTAAATCTACAGTTGATAATTTTAGAGATAAAATGGAAGCTGAATTTAAGACTCTCTTTCTGCCAAACAATGTTGAATATTCTGAATACAAATATGGCAACATTAAGTGCGATGTTTTAGCCCCTGAAATTTATTCTTCAAATCGAATTCTCATTTACATTCACGGGGGATGTTTTACTGGTGGTTCCAGAGCAGCTTACAGAAATTTCTGTGCCTCTATTGCCAGCAAAACTTTTAGTCGTGTTGTTGTTCCAGAATATCGTCTTGCTCCTGCTTATCCTTGTCCTGCAGCCATTGAAGATATTCAGTCTGTATTCCGGGCAGTTTATACCGAAGAACAGATTAACTGTTCTTTGAATAATATTGGAAGTCCTGAAGTTACACCAGAAATCATTATTGCAGCAGATGGTTCTGCGGCTACCCTTGCCTGCGCACTTTTATTCAATCTTAAGGATAAATTCCGCAGCAGTATTAAAAAGGTTATTCTTTTTTCACCATGGCTGGACATCTCCCCTTCTTCCCGTATTCTTACTGCTAAAAAATGTGCTGATGAAGTAATGAGTGCTGATATTATCCGTCAGAGTACTTCTGATTATACTTTCATGACAAATACTACAAATCCTGCAGTTTCACCTTTGATGGCAACTGATGAACAATTAACTAATTTCCCGCCAGTTTTAATTCAGATGGGCGAAAAAGAAATTCTTCTTGAAGATGCTAAAAACTTTGCAAAGAGACTGACAGAACTTGGCAATGAATGTGAGCTGGATATCTGGCCAAAAATGATGTATATGTTCCAGATGGCAGATGAATATCTTCACGATTCCCATCTGGCTCTGGATAAAATTGGTAAGGTTGTTACAGAAGTTAGTGGAAATCAGGAAGAAATTCAGATTGTCAATCAGCCTAAACTTGAACACAGTTTAAAATCGGAAGCTTAATTATGGAATTATTATCTCCTGCTGGAAATGTGGAAAAACTCTCCTATGCTTATGCCTACGGTGCAGATGCGGCTTATATTGGTTTGAAAAAATTTTCTCTTCGTGTCAAAGCCGATAATTTCTACGAAGATGAATATAAAAAGGTCTGGGATTTAAAAAAACAGTATCCGGGAAAACGACTTCACTGTGCTTTAAACATTTCCTTCCATGATGATGAAATCGATGCCTTAAAGCGAAATCTCGATTATTTTAAACAATATCCTATTGATGCTTTTATCGTTCAGGATATTGGTATTGTTCCTCTTTTGCAGAAAGAATTTCCAGATGCAGAACTTCATCTTTCAACTCAGGCTTCCTGTGTAAATTCTGAAGCTGTAAAAATGTATAAAAACATGGGCTTCAAGAGAATTGTCCTTGGCCGCGAAATTTCTTTAAAACAGATCCGAAGAATTAAGGATTCTGTTCCTGATATGGAATTAGAAGCTTTTGTTCATGGTGCTATGTGCATTGCCTACGCGGGTCGTTGTCTTATGAGTGCCTACTTAACCGGTCGAAGCGCACAGAGTGGTTTTTGTTCCCACACCTGCCGCTGGAATTTTAAATTAAGCGAAGATTCTGATCATATTATTACTCCAGAAGAAGCTAAAGCCATTGCTCAGTCTGGAACTCTTTTGCTCGAAGAAGAACAGCGCAAGGGTGAATTTTTCCCAGTTTATGAAGGGGACGATTTTACAGCTGTACTTTCTTCCAAAGACCTTCGCATGATTGAATATCTCAAGGATTTTAAGGAAGCTGGTGTAGATTCTCTT
The DNA here is from genome assembly GCA_045627625.1 of Treponema sp. Taxonomy (GTDB): domain Bacteria; phylum Spirochaetota; class Spirochaetia; order Treponematales; family Treponemataceae; genus Treponema_D. The sequence goes on along the minus strand of JAZQOB010000005.1, from coordinate 22,492 downwards.
AAAATAGAAGGCCGCATGAAGAGCGTTTACTATGTTGCTATGATTACCCGTGCCTACCGAAAGGCTCTTGATGCACTTGAAGGAAAAATAACAGACGAAGAAGCAGCTCCTTTCATTGCTGAACTGGAAAATGTTGCTCACCGCCAGAGTACAACAGGATTCTACTTCAATAAATCAGAAGCAGACCAGACTACAATCGGTGCCAGCGACAGTAAATATGAACTGGCAGCTGAAATCGGCAAAGAAATCAAAGGCGAAGAATTTGAAAAGCTTTATGAACTGGGACAGAAAAACTTCAAGGAATTCAACGCCAATCTTGAAGCAATGCATCCTTCTGCAAAAGCTGCCCGCTTAAAGGATCTTGAAATTCATACAGACCGCAGAGTTGTTCCTTTTGAGAAAAAAGACGGATGGAAAATGTATGAATTCAATTCTTTGAATAAAATCGATCCTTCAATGGATATTGAATTTGTTTCTCCTGATTTTGTAAGTCTTACTGCAAAAAGTGGTGAATGGGAAATCATTAATCCAGAAGCTGGAACTAAAATGAACTGGGTTTGTGATGGTCATCCTTGTGTAATCTACACAAAATATACACTTCCAGAAAGCACTCTTTTGAGAACTGAAGACCCTGAATATGTTGAAGGGGTTATCAGAGATACCGGAAGATAAACTTAAAAGTTTATTCCTTTGGATTATAATCCCAGGTAACTTCTACATTGCGGCTTTCTTTATTTGGAATTCTCTGATAAACAAGACAGTCTACTCTATGAACTGTAACACCTTTCATTCTTGTTACATAACCAGCAATTAAATCCGGATATTTTGGATTGCAGCACTGGGCAAGATTATACAAAACCCTTTTATCTCCCTGAACAAGAACTGCACAATTTACAGGTGAAGGAGCTGGTGCCTTTTCTCCATGTTTAGAACGCTTTTTCTTCTGAGGAACAATCTGTTCTGTTTCTTCGGCTTTTGCAATTGTAAGCCGTTCACTGAAAGTCGGATCATTTGCCATCAACCAGGAATGAATCTTCTGATGAGCTTTAGTGGTTTTTACATGCTTAAGCTGAGATTCAGTTGGATGAGCCTGAGGATTTGTGATTACTTCGATAATCTGAGTATTTTTAAGTTCCTTTGTCAGCGGAATGATTTTTCCATCAGCCTTTGCCGCAATTATTTTTTCGCCGATTGCAGAATGAATTGCATAGGCAAAATCAATTGCTGTTGAACCTGCGGGAAGTTTTCGGACATCTCCCCTAGGAGTGAATACATAAATTTCATCTCCTAAAAGTTCATTCTTGAGGCTCTGGAAATTTGCTTCATCCGCCAGATTGGTTTCTTTAAGTTTCTGAAGTTTATTGAAAATATCCAGTTTTTCGGCTTCAACCAGATCCCTGTTAGTTCCTTTTTTATAGAGCCAGTGAGAAGCAATACCATGTTCTGCCATATTGTGCATTTCGTAAGTTCTGATTTGAATTTCCAGAGGCTTACCTTCGCACATTACAGTAGTATGAAGTGACTGATAACCATTGGCTTTAGGCATGGCAATGTAATCTTTAAATCTTCCATCCAGAGGTTTCCACAGTCCATGAACAATACCAATAAGAGTATAACATTCAGTTGGAGTTTCACAGAGAATTCTTAATGCAAGTAAATCAAAAAGTTCCCCAGCTTCTTTATTGCGCTTTCGCATTTTCTGGTAGATTGAATAAAAATGCTTTGCACGACTGGTTATTGTTACATGAATTCCCATTTTTTCAGAGGATTTGTAAATACTGTTTACTGCCTTATCCAGATAGTTAGATCTTTCATCCTTTTTCTGGGAGACAATAGCTTTAATCTGCTGGAAAACTGCAGGATTTGTATACTTGAGGCTTAAATCTTCCAGTTCATTTTTTTCAGCCTGCATACCAAGGCGGTCAGCCAATGGAGCCCATATTTCAATAATTGCTTCGGCAAGTACTCTCTGGTTTTCTTTTTCCAGATTTTTAATATGACGGATTCTATCAAGTCGGTCTGCCAGGGCAATCAAAATTACACGAACATCATCACACATGGCAAAAAGCATTTTTCTTAAAGCATCTGCCTGATGAAGAGTTTTTGTATTAATTGGAAGAGAAAGAATTTTATTTGTTGTTAAAAGAATATTGCTGACAGCTTCTCCAAATCTCTGTGTAATTTCAGCAGGAGAAATTTCAAAATTATGCAGAGGATGCAAAATTGCAGCTGTAAGGGTTTCTACATCCAGTTTATTTACAGCAAGAATGTCTGCAACTCTCAATGGATGCACATAATAAGGCTTACCGCAGGAACGAAACATTCCGGCTGTTGTTTCAACCAGAAAATCCCATGCCTGCTGTATCAGCTGTTTATCAGCATCAGAGAGATAATCATACTTCTGTAAAAACTCGTTAATCAAAGCATCCGGATTTGATTCATCCGAAGCAAAATGTAAATCCTTACTCACTGGAAATAATTATAAGATAATGAGAACAGAAAATCAAACATAGATATAATTATCTTCTAAAAAATTGTTATATTATAGAAAGTAATGTTACAAGTATGTGTTTTTTTGTTTTTTATTATATAATCAAAGTTAGTTTTATTAAAAAAGGTAAAATAAAATGAAGAAGTATTTTCTAATCCTTGGTGCAGTCTTATTATTTTTTTCCACTGCAACAGCACAGGAAACCTCCAATGGAAAAATGAAACTGTCTGTTACAGATGCAATCAGTCTTGCTTCCGAAAACAACATTAGTTTAAAACGACAGAAAATCAGTCTTGAAGTTCTGGAAAAAAAGAACAAAACTTCATGGAACAGCATCAGTCCTTCCGCTTCAATCAGTGGAAGTTACGGGTCAAACTTTACAGAACCGACAAGTCAGAGCTGGTCTGTAAGCGGTTCGTTAAGCCTGAGTTTAACTCCTTCCCTCTACACTTCTATTCAGGGTGCTAAATTAAATTACGAAAACGGACTTATTTCCTACGAAGAAGCAAAGCGCTCAATTGAATTGAATGTTCGAAAAGCTTTTTACAGTTTGATTCTTGCAAAGGAAAATCTTTCTCTTCAGGAACGAAATCTTGAAACTGCAAGACAAAGTTATATTTCAAACCGAGATAAATTCAACAGAGGTCAGCTTTCTGAATTAAATCTTTTGAATTCTCAGTACAGTTATGAAAGTCAGAAACCTTCTCTTGAATCGGCACAGATTAATTATGAAAATGATCTTGGAACTTTTAAGCAGATGATTGGATTAGATCAGTCCACACAGATTGAATTAGACGGTTCTCTCAACGATTATCTTAATCTTAAAGAAATCAATATTGAAAAAGAAATTGAAGAACTTCCTTCTGTTCAGAGTCTTAAACGACAGATTAAAATGGCAGAAAACAATCTTCTTGCAACCCGCTTCAGTGCCTGGGGGCCTTCTGTAAGTACAAGCTATTCATACGGACAGTCAGGAACTGTTGGAAATGACACAACAAGAGAAACAAACTCTCTTTCTTTGAATGTAAGAATCCCATTGGACGGATATTTACCTTGGTCGTCTGGATCAATGAGTATTGCATCTCAAAAAGCTACTCTTGAAGATTTACAGTTACAGCTGGAAAATCAGAAAACAACTGCAGCTCTTGCAATCCAGAACAGTCTTAAAAAAATAAAACAGGTTCAGAGTCTTCTTGCTGCAAATCAGACAAATATTAATCTTGCACAGAGAAAGTACAATGCAACTCTTACTGCATACAATCACGGATCTGCTGATTTCTTGACTCTTCAGAATGCATCAGATTCTCTTTTAAGTGCAAGAACAAGCCGACAGTCACAGCTGTTTACACTTATATCAACAATCCTTGAATTAGAAAATACTTTAGGAATTCCATTTGGAACTCTTGGAAAATAAAAATATACGGAAAGAAAAATGAATTACGATTTAGACACAGATAACAAGAAAAACAAAAAATTAATCCTTACAGTTGTTATTCCTCTGGTTGCCATTATTTTGACAGCTGGAATCATCACTGCAATCATTCTTGGTGGAAAAGCCAATGACAAGAAAAAAATGGGCGGTTTTGGTGGCCCAGGCGGTTTTGGTGGAGGGGCTCCAGCAATTGCAGTCAGAACAATCGAAGCTGAAAATACAATCTTAAAAGACTATGTTAGAACTAACGGTGAAGTTGAAACTCAGACTTCTATCGAAATTTTCCCTTCTATTGGCGGAAAAGTAGTTCAGATGAAAGTATCCCTTGGTTCTCCTGTAAAAAAGGGTGATGTTATTGCTTACATTGACCCTTCTGAACCAGGAAGCTACTTTGCAAACAGCCCTGTTACAGCACCAATCAGCGGAAGTATTCTTTCGGCTCCTGTAAAAACTGGACAGAAAGTTTCTGTTTCTTCTGTAATCACAAAAATTGGTGATATTGATAATCTTCAGGTTACAGCAAAAGTTCCAGAACGATATGTTTCTGAACTTAAAATCGGATTAAAAGCTGAAATCACATTAGAAGCTTATAACGATGCAGTTTTCTATGCCAGCGTTTCAAAGATTTCTCCAGTTGTAGATCCTTCTACCAGAACCAAAGAAATCATTCTTAATTTTGACAAAAAAGATTCAAGAGTAAATGCTGGTATGTTTGCTAAAGTAAAGCTCTTTACTACAGAATATAAAGACTGTATTACAGTTCCTCAGGATGCAGTTGTAAACAACAGTGATAAAAACTATCTTTTTGTAATTAATGAAGATGGCGAAACTGTTACAAAGCGTTTAGTTACTCTTGGAAAGAATGTTGATGGTTATTATCAGGTTCTTGATGGAGTTGAACTTGGAGAACGAATTGTTATTGAAGGTATGCTTACATTAACAGAAGGTTCAAAAGTAAAAGATATTTCCAAAGGTAACTAATATGAGTTTAAGTCGAAAAACAATGGATCATCCGATCCTTATTCTTATAATTTTTACCCTTATAGGGTTAATTGGTATTTTTACATTGGGAAAGATTTCTATTGCGCTCTTTCCTGAAACTGAAAATCCAACTGTAAATATTTCAACTACCTACACAAATGCAGGACCTGAATCTGTTGAAAACACCATTACAAAGCCAATTGAAAACGCAGTTGCCAGTGTAAATGGTGTTCAGAAAATTACTTCTACTTCATCAGAAGGTAGTTCCAGTGTTCAGCTTAGTTTTAACTACGGCACAAAAATGGAAACTATTGTAAATGATGTTCGTGAAAAATTGGACAGAGTAACAAGAAGTCTTCCTGATGCTGCAGGGACTCCAACTATTTTCCGTTTCAACGGTAACTCTATGCCAATTCTCCGTATTCTTGTACGAGGAAACCGTTCTGTTGATGACCTTAAAGTCATTGCCGAAAACCAGATGGTAGATACTCTTGAACAGGTTGACGGAGTTGCTCAGGTTGAAGTTACTGGTGGACGAACCGGTCAGGTACGAGTTGAATTAAGCCAGAACCGAATGGCCGCTTACGGCTACACAATTCCTACAGTTGTTTCGGCACTTTCTAAACAGAACCTGGAATTAGGTGGTGGTAAAGTTCAGGATGGACATAAAAACTATATTGTCCGCACAATCGGTAACTATTCCAGTATTGATGAAATTAAAGAAACTGTAATCTCAAAAGTAAACGGATATAACATTAAGCTTAGTGATATTGCAAATGTTTACTTTGGATATGCAGAAGCTACCTCTGAATCTTTCATTAATGGCGAAAAGGGCGTTTATGTTTCGGTAACAAAACAGTCTGGAGCCAACTCTGTAAAAGTTGCTGACCAGGTTTATAAAAAAATTGATAAATTAAAACAAACATTACCTTCTGATATTACTCTTTCCATTATTTCGGATGATACTGTTTCTATTCGCGAAAATATCAATACTCTCGAAACTTCTTTGCTTCAGGGACTCTTACTTGCAGTTTTGATTCTCTGGATCTTCCTCAGAAGCTTTAAATCAACTTTAATTATTGGTATTTCTATTCCTCTTTCAATGATCATTACTCTTTTTGCCATGAGCCTGTTTGGAATTACTTTGAACATGATGACATTGACAGGTTTGATTCTTGGTCTTGGTATGGTAGTAGATGCGTCTATCGTTATGATCGATAACATTTATGCCTACCGACAGCGAGGTGCCAGACCTAAAGTTTCTGCAATTCTGGGAAGCCAGGAAATGCTCATGTCAGTATTCTCTGGAAACCTTACAACAATCTGTGTATTCGTTCCATTCCTCTTCTTTATTGGTGAATTGGGATTTATGGGGCAGATGTTCAAGGATGTAATTTTTACTATCGTAATTGCCCTTGTTTCTTCACTTTTTGTTGCAATCTTCCTTGTTCCTGTTTTAGCCGGAAAATTCCTTCCTCTTACAAACAGAAATGAAAAACCTGTAAAAAATCCTGTATTAAAAGCAGTTTACGGTTTCTTCGAAAAAATCATCAACTGGATTACCGAACTTTACGGAAAACTGCTGAAGATTTGTCTTTCTTTCAGATTTATTACAATTGTAATTTCTCTTTGTATTCTTGCAATTGCATCTACTTTTATTCCTGGCATGAAGTTTACAATGATGCCAAGAGGAACCGACGATTCTGTATCATTGAACATTACAATGCCAATCGGTACTCCATTTGATGAAACTAAAAAAGTAGTCCTTGATTTTGAAGGTTTTGTAAATGATGAAATTCAGGGTGTTGAAACTGTTACAACAACAATTGGACGAGGTGGCCGCTCATCAAATACTCATCGTGGTTCCATTCAGATTACTCTTCCAGAAAGCAGCAAGCAGATAGATAATTCTATGGTAATGCAGAATAAGCTTCGTGCTCATTTTGACGATTATCCTGGAGTAACTTTCAGCTTCTACGGTGGCTGGTGGGGCAACATGATGGGTAGTGATATCGATATTGTTCTCCGTTCTGAAGACATGGATGCTACTATGGCAGTTGCTGACCAGTTGTGTGAAGTTATCAGTTCTATTCCTGACTGTGGTGAACCAGAAATCAGCTTGGACAGAGCTTTGCCTCAGGTTGAATTAATCATTGACCGTGACCGTGCCTACAGTTTTGGTGTAGATATTGCTACTGTTGCAAGAGAAGTAAACTATGTAATCAACGGTACTACAGCCTGTACTTATTCAAAAAGCGGAAAAGACTATAGCGTTATAGTTCTTTATCAGGCAGATGACCGTAAAACCATTGATGATTTGGATCAGATTTATGTTCGTGGAAACAGTGGTATGGTTGCTGTTTCAAACTTTGCTCATTTCCAGAAAGGTTTTGGACCAGTTTCTATTTCCCGCGAAAATCAGAACAGAATTATTCATGTAACGGCTACTAATATTACAAAAATTAAGAACAACCTTCTTGAAGAAAAAATTCGGGAAAAAGTTAATTCAACTATGATTATTCCAGATTCAGTTATTCTTTCTTACGAAGGTTCATGGAAGGATACAAACACTCAGATGTGGCTCTATTTAAAGATTATTGTTATGGCTATTATCCTTGTATTTGGAGTTATGGCTGCAACTTACGAATCCTTCAAGGCTCCAATCATCAACCTTGCTACCATGCCATTTATGATTATTGGTGTTGTTTTCATCCTTAAGATTCTTGGACATGACTTCTCCCTTATGACAATGGTTGGTTTGATTATGCTGGTTGGTATTGTTGTAAACAACGGTATTATTCTTGTAGACTACACAAACCTTTTAGTTGGTCGTGGAGTTGAATTAAAAGAAGCCTGCTACACCGCCGGAAAGAGCCGTTTTAGACCTGTATTAATGACAACATTAACTACAATTTTAGGTATGCTTCCAATGTGTTTCTCAAGCAGCGGACAGACAGCTTTAGTTCAGCCTATTTCAATTGCAGTTTGTGGTGGTCTTATCTCTAGTACTTTCGTAACTCTTTTGATCATTCCAGTACTTTACAGTCTGTTCATGAAGAAAAAGCAGAAGAAAATCACAAATATTAAAGTTGATTATCAGGAGGAAGTGTAAATGAATATGTATCGTGTAGAAATCATCAGTAATCAGTCTGTTCAGGATGATATTATTGAATTGCTGGAACAGGAAATCCCTGGTATTCAGTACACTATTCTTCCTAACTGTCAGGGCAGCGGAACTTCTTCTAAAAAACTTGGAGATACTGTCTGGCCCGAAATGAATTTTGTTTTGTATACTTACGAATCAGAAGAAAACTCTAAAAAAATTAAAGCTATTATCAATGCTGTAAAAGCTAAATTCCCAAGAGAAGGAATCAGCGTTTATTTTACTCAGTGCGTTGATTTATAGCTTCATTTCTACAACACGCAGCTGACCTTCCAGATCTTTGTGAATCCTACAGGTATAGCCCCATTTTCGGGCCTGGAAGGCAGTTTCTTCTGCGTTATACTCCCCTGTTTCCATTAAAACCTTTCCCAAAGGAGCCAGCTTTTCGGTCATCTGAGGAAGCATATTCCTGATAATTTCCAGACCGTCGTCTTTTTCACTTCCGTCCATATTTTTTGCTCTGTCACCAGTGATCGAAATATCTCCGTCTAAAGCGAGCCTTGGTTCATTTCTTCCATCTGTCAAAAGCTTGTCTACAAGAGAATGAGGAATATATGGTGGATTAGTTAAAATCAAATCAAAATGCCATGGAACCTGGTCAAAAAGATTGGAACGGATAAATCGCAGCCGGCTCAATAAATCTGGATTCTGTTCAATTTCCAGAATCTCTTTTGCGTTCTTCATAGAGACATCCAGTGCCTTCTGGGAAATATCAACAAAAGTCACCATTGGGAGATTTTCCAGAGTAAAATCATACTCCCTAAGCAGGGTTTTAAGTACCGAAATTCCAATACAGCCGCTTCCCGAACACATATCACAGATTGTGAGAATCTTATTTGGATTTGCTTCAGTTTTTTCGATTACAAGATCTATGGCCCTTTCCACAAGAATTTCTGTATCTGGCTTTGGAATTAAAACATCAGGAGTAACATAAAAATTGTAGCCGTAAAATTCTTTTTGATTTGTAATGTAGGCAACCGGAAGCCCTGTTTTTCTTTTTTCAATTGCCTCTTTAAGCCAGCATAAAACTTCCGGCTCCAGTTCTTTATCCCGGTTAAGTAGGATTTGAGTTTTTGAAAGTTTAAGAATGAATTCTAAAAGCACCTGAACATCTAAACTGGCGGTTGGAGAAGTGTTTTCCAGCTGTTCAACTGCTTTAAGCTTGAATTGCTGTAAGGTCATGCTTTTCTACGGTTTGGATTTTTCAGTTTCTGTTCGTACATAAGTTTATCTGCATTACCGAACATTTCTTCGAAAGTTGTATGTTTAGAAGAAGAATAAACACCAAGACTGGTAGAAACTTCATAAGGTTTTCCAGAATTTAAATTATATTCATCAAGGAATTCAGACAGGTTTTTCTGCAATAAAGCGGCATCAACCTTTTTAGTATAAAGTGCAATAATTTCATCACCACCATAACGGCAGAAGAAACAGTAATTTTCATCAGGAAGACTATGTCTCAAGGCTTCTCCTACAACTCGAATTGCATTGTCTCCTTCGTTGTGGCTGAAGGTATCGTTAATAGTCTTAAGGTTATCCAAATCACACATTGCAAGAGAAATTTCTGTAACGGAATCATCACGCATTACATTGTTGTATTCCCGCTGGAAACCAATTCTGTTCAAAAGACCAGTCAAAGGATCATGCTTGAACATTCCCGCAATTTTATTCTGCAAAGCTCTCTGGTACTGCATGTTTCTATAACCAGAAAAAGCACTGCTCAGCCAAGAAGAAATCTGTCCAACTCGAGAAAAATTCTGAACATCATAATCACCAAAAACAAAACAGCAATATCCCAAAGGAATACCTGTACTGTGAAGGGATGAAAAAATCAAAGGCTTTTTATACTCGTTCAAAACATTCTGCATTCGAGGAATAAGTTTTTCTGTTACAAGATAATATCCAGATTTCGCTTCTGCAGAATCAGTATCCAGCATAACATACATTGAGTTTCCATAGGTTGATGAAGAATGAGTTATACCAGGATCTACATTAGGATCAATACATTCTGCCTTAAGCATAACAAACATATTATACAAAGAACCATTTTCCAGAACTTCAGAAACATCTTCAATAGTTTCACAGTCGTGAATAAGAACTGACATATTACTAAGATTCATATCATCAGTACGATATCTGAAAAAGGCATTTCTAACATTTGAAACATAATCAATAGAATCGTTACGACTTCTTGGATTACAACCACAAGATTCAAAAGCCATCAGAGAAGGAAGTACATAACGAGTTTCATATGGAATATGATTATCTGTAATTTCAAAAATATAATTAGCTGTCTGAATACCAAAAAGTCCAAAATCACAAATTGAAGAAGTAACCCGAGGTGAAGAGAAGAAAATTTCGGAAATACCGTCAAATCCTGTTACAAGTACATCATCAGGACAATCATAACCATTTTGAGCAAGAGTCGATATTACACACAAAGCCATTACATCATTGGCACAAATAATTGCTCCTGGAAGATTTCCACTGTCAATAAGTTTTTGAGTAGCTGCCCTGGTAGGTTTTTCCCAGAAATCACCATAACTGACCATATCATTTGTAAAAGGAATGTCATGTTCAATAAGAACTTCTTTAAAGACTTCAAGTCGCTGTTCAGATTCAAAATTATCCTTGATTCCAGCTATAAAATGCAAATCAGTAATTTTATGATCTTCGATAATATGACGAACAACCCGTTCAAACCCAGCCTTAAAATCAAATCGAATGTTGTAGCAGTCTTCTTTTCCAACACCGATATGAATAACAGGAATATGTTTTAATTTAGCTGAATTTGTAAGTTTCTGAACAATTAAAGCATCCCTGATATTTTTATCAGAAATCATAAGAGCATCGGCAATATCAAAATTGATTAATTCAAAAATTTTTCTACTGCCGTCTGTATTTTTGTTCTGCTTTGAAAGATTAGATTCTGTACAGAATACGAAGACACGCCATCCTTTCTGAATCAAAGATTCATTTAAAGAGGAAATGAATGAACTAAAGCTGTCATCGTAAATTCTGGATGTACAATATACAAGAATCTTATATCCAAAAAGCATGATTATCTTCTTTTAATTAAGCATTACTTTCCAAAGCTGTTACATCAGCTGCAAGCTGTTCTTCTTTTGCGTAAACATTAAGAGCATCAAGCATATCGTCCATATCACCCATCATAAAGCCTGGCAAATTGTGGGCGCTATAGTTAATTCTGTGGTCAGTTACACGATCCTGTGGGAAGTTGTATGTTCTGATTTTTTCAGAACGAGCACCAGATCCAACCATACTTGAACGAGCTGCAGCGCGTTCTGCCTGTTTTTTAGATTCTTCCAAATCAAAAAGTCTTGCACGAAGTACACGGAAGGCTTTTTCTTTGTTTTTAATCTGAGATTTTTCATCCTGCTGAATAACAACAAGACCTGTAGGAATATGTGTTAAACGAACAGCAGAGTCAGTTGTATTTACACACTGTCCACCAGGACCACCGGCACGCATTACATCAACACGAACATCGTTCATATTAATCTGAATATCAGTTTCTTCTGCTTCAGGTAATACGGCAACTGTTACAGTAGAAGTCTGCAAACGGCCCTGAGATTCTGTCTGAGGAACACGCTGAACACGATGAACACCAGATTCCCAGCGTAAAGTTCCATATACGAATTTTCCAGAAATATTAGTTACAATTTTGTTGAAGCCACCAACTTCTGTTTCCTGAGCTTCCATTGTTTCTGTCTTCCAGCCCTTTCGTTCAGCAAGGTGACAGTACATTTCCCAAAGTTCTCGAGTGAATAATGAAGCTTCGTCACCACCAGCTGCAGAACGGATTTCGAGAATAATATTCTTTTCATCAAGAGGATCAGGTGGAACTAATTTTAATTTGATTTCTTCTTCCAGTTTTGGCTGTTTTTCTTCAAGTTCCTTTAATTCTTCACGAGCCATTTCCTTCATTTCTGCATCATCTTCCGCAGTAATCATCTCTTTGGCATCCTGAATTCCAGAAAGAACTCTTTTATATTCTTCATAAAGAGCGCAAAGGTCTGTAAGATAACCATGTTCACGCATTGTATCTTTGTATTTTTTTGGATCTTTTACAAGGTTTGGATCCATTACTAAATCATTTACTTCTTTAAATCTTTTTTCACATTCGTCTAATTTTTTGATCAAATCCATAATAAATTATATTACCACATTTTTGCCTTTATATTCTAGTCATAAAAAAAGGGAACCTCGCAAGAAGTTCCCAATTGTTTTTCCTTTATAGGTTTTGTATTAGAAATACAAACCTGTATTTGATGGATTAATTGTCTGTCCATAACGGAACAATGTAAAGTGAAGATGAGGACCAGTACTCTGACCTGTACTACCAACACGACCAATAACTGTATAAGTATCAACAAACTGACCTTTCTTAGCAGCAATTGAACTCATGTGTGCATACAATGTCTGATATCCACCTGTATGCTGAACTTTAACATAGTTACCGTAAACTGCATTATAACCAGTAGAAATAACAGTACCAGAACTTGCCGCATAAATTGGTGTACCAGAAGAAATTGCAAGGTCAATACCTGTATGGAACGAGCGTTTACCAGTATTAAATGGAGAACTACGCCATCCATAAGGTGAAGATACATAGTACTTACCACGCAATGGTCTCTTCCACAATACCCCTTCGATTTCGGAACGAGTATCGTTATCAAGTTTTGCATCAGGAATGAAAATTGTTGAGCCTACAGGATATTCATCTTTTAAAGCAACCTGATTGATTCTTGCACATTTTTCACCATCAACAGAGAACTTCTTTGCCAGAGTTTCTGAAGTTGTACCCTTTGATTTTACTGTATAGAGCAAACCTTTCATTGAAGGAATCTTCAAATAAGAACCGATTGAAAGGCTTCTTGTATTCTTAATTTCGTTTACACTAAAGAGAGTGTCGTTATCAAGTCCGTATTTCTGAGAAATAGCACCAATTGTATCGCCTACTCTTACACGATAAATCTGATATGTAAGTTCAGGTGAAGTTGGAACTTTAATTTCGCCGTTGGAATTAGATTTTAAACCAGCAAGCAATTCTGATGTAGCTTCTGTTTTTACTGGAGAAATACCATCTGATCCTGTTTCAGTTTCAGCAGGAAGTTCAGCAACAGCTTCTTCAACTGCAGGAACTGTAATTTCTTGTGTAGAATCTGCAACTTCTGCTTCTGCAACTTCAACAACTTCTTCATTACTTTCGATTGCAACAAAGGCACTGTCTTCATAACCAGCAAGAGTAACAGCAATCTTTGGTGGAATAAAAGTATTTTCTTCTTCGATAATAACTTCAACTTCAGAAGATTCTGCTACAAGTTCACCATTAAAGTCAGAATCTGATTCAACAAAAAGTTCATCGGTTACAGTAGGAATTGTATGATTTGGAATTGTAAGTTCTCGTTCTGAATAGAAGCTTGCGTCGTCCATATCCTGGAAAACTAAATCTTCTTCTGCAATTTCAATCTCAGGAAGGAAGTCAGGATCTTCGTTTGGATTTACAGGGAAGTCATCGGCAACTGCCATAAAATCGGAATAATCAAGGAAAACTGGCTGTGAAGAAGTTTCCAATCCACCTTTACCACGAGGTGTGGCAAATTTCCCAATAGAGGTAACAGTCAGGCTGGTGAACATGGTACCAAAAGAGAAACAGAGGAGAAAACTTGTTAATAATTTACCAATTTTTGTCTTAGAAATCATTACTGTATACTTATTCCAATTTATACATTATAGATAATATTTAATAAAAATGCAAATAATTATTTATTATCACTTCTTTTTTATGCCAATTAAATAGGTTTCAAAAGATTCCTGTCTGCAGGCTTCAGGTTTAAAACCTTTTGCAGAAGTAAAAACCTCTCTCATTGACTTTAATAAACGCTGCTGATCTCCATTCTGGAAGATTTTTACAGCAAAATTTCCACCGGTTTTAAGCATTGTCTGTGCATACCAGATAGCCATTTCTACAAGCTGTTCGCTGGAAGCAGTATCAACCATACGGATACCAGTAGTTTTAGGTGCGGCGTCGCAAACAACTAAATCGTATGGACCGTTTTCCTTAATTTGCTTGCGGATTTCAGGAGCATTCAAATCTCCCTGAATAAAAACAAGATTGTCACCTTTTACTGATTTTGCAAGAGGATTCAAATCACAGGAAACAACCTTACCTGTCCCCTCCATCTGACGAAGAAGAAAAGTTGTCCAACTGCCTGGAGCAGCTCCTAAATCAAGAACGGTATAATTCTTCTTAATCATACCGAATTTTTCATCAATTTCTTTTAATTTATAAACCGATCGAGCTGGATATCCTTCAGAAAAAGCTTTCTGGGACCAATAATCCGGTTTTTCATAACTATTTGCTGGCATACTAGAGTATCGGTTGTTATTTAATAAACATTAACTACTATTAGTGTTGATTCTTACAGGCAGTGAATAATTTGCTTTCAGAAAATCTGCTGCTTCTAAAAGAACCGCTAAAGCTTCGGTTGGCTCTCCATAACCGCAGAAAACAAATTCGTTGCGTTCTCCCTGTCTTATACAAAAACTGCAATTACAGGGACATTTATTAGTAAGATTTATATATAAACCGTTATATTCTGGGTAGACGATAGTCATTGCTTTTTTCATAAAAAATATAATATCACAAAACCTAAAAATATTTTCCTTGCCGATTATCATCAGTTTTTTTTATCTTAAAGAATATGAGTGTTAAATCAGTTATTTATAAAGCAGCAAATGGAATTATTTCCATTCCAAGATTATTTAAATCAGATATTAAATATGCAAATCAATCTCTGCACAGTGTAGTTTCAGACCAGGTATATTCAGTTGATGAAATTACCGAAGAGGATTTACTTTTAAAACCATTTATCGAAAAATATGACAATACCCTTACATCCTGCGGTTCCGAAGTTTTTAAACACTGGCTTTATTCAGTAAAAAACAAAGCTGAAATCCAGAATATCCAGAAAGATTTGGAATATTTAGAAACAACTGGAAATGCAGGCCTGTTAGAAAATCTTTTGCTTAAGAAAGCGGGAAAACAGAAAACCGGCAATTTTGTTCGGGATTTATGGAATGGATTTTCTGTCAGCAGCTGGATTATTAATCATTTTTATCTGTTATTCTTTTTGAATTTATTTCTCAATGTGACTGGCTGTTTTTTATTTCAGAAATACATTGTTCTGTTTATAATCTTTTTCTTTCTTTTTAATTTTTTACTGTTTATTCTCACAAATAAAATGGTTTCTCATATTACTGCTTCTATCGGTTATTTCTTCAATTTGTGCGGAACTCTAAAAAAAATTGATAAACAGACAGATTTAACTCTCTCTTTAGAAAAACCAGACTACAAAAAATTTTCAAAGATTCAGTTTTATTCTGTTTTCTTTAAGGAAGGAATTGGAGGTCCTTCTTCCGGTGATCCTGCTTCTATCCTTCTGGATTATCTTCGAATCTTTTTTGCAGCTGAGCTTTATTCTTTTTGCAGGGTAAAAAAACTTCTGCTATTAAATATAGAGGATTTAAGAAATATCTACCTTTACATCGGATATTTAGACTGTCTGTTAAATAATTTGCGTATTATGAAGGAACACAACTGCTGTTTCTCGAAAATCTCGGATAATTCTAAAATTGTTTTTAAGAATATGAATCATCCGCTTTTGGAAAATTCTATCGGGCAGACTAAAGAAATCTCCACAAATCTGATTGTAACAGGACTCAACATGTCTGGAAAAACAACTTTTATGAAATCCCTGGGGCTGAATCAGCTTTTAGCAACCAGCTTTGGATTTTGTTTTGCTGAAAGTTTCCAAACTCCTGTTCTTGATGTGCTTTCTTCAATTGCAATTAATGATGCTTTACTCAATGGAAAAAGCCGTTATTATGCAGAAGCAGAACGACTTTTACTGATTAAACAGAAAATCGAAGATCATCAGTGTCTTTGCGTAATTGACGAAATTCTTTCAGGCACCAATTCAGAAGAACGAATATACGGTTCTACAAAAATACTGAAAGATTTTGCAAAATCCAGCAGCATTTTTGTAGCCGCAACTCACGACACACAGATTGCAGAAAACCTGAATGAACTTTATGAACCAGTTTATTTTGACGGAGAAATTGAAGGAAACCGGATTCAGTTTGATTATAAAATTAAACAGGGAATCGTCTCAAAAAGAAACGGTCTTTTAATCTTGAAATTATTGGGAGTATAAAAAAACAGTATTTAAGCTGTCGATTTTTTTTTTCTATTCCAGATCCAGGTTAATTCATGTTTGTTGTAATTCAAATGAACAATTGAACTGTCAGGAATTGCAGCAAACTGATCGATAAGAGGCCAGTCTATTTCACCCTGCATCTTGATTGTACAAATCATATTATCTGTGAGGCCACTTTCCAGCCACTGATTTATCCAGGAAAGAAGTCGCTCTGGATAACAGATTACATCACTGAAAACCCAGTCTTTTTTTCCTAAATCTTCCGGCTTAAGGGTAAAGGCATCGTGAGCCTGAAAATGAACTAAAGGATTATTCATTAATTCCGGCACAAGTTCTGCTCTATCAACTGCATGAACTTCTGAACCAAGTCCTGCAATAACCCAGGTCCATCCACCAGGACAAGCTCCTGCTTCAAAACATTTATCTCCAACTTTAGGTAATTCTACTCCATGAAGAAGATTTGCCATTGTAAGACTTTCTTGAATTTTCAGATAAGCTCTGCTTGGAGGATTTTCGTGATCTTCAACAAAATGAAGGGTTCCAGCAGGAAGAGAGGAATTTGTTTTTGCTGATGCAATTAATGTATGCTCGTCAATTAATGTATATAGTCCCATTGGAGACGAAGGAATCTTAACTGGGAAAGTGCGATCCTTTAAATTGATGTAAGGAAGCTTTTCCTGAATAAGATTTGCACGACGGAAACAGGTAAACTGATATGGAGCCCAGTTTCTCTGGATATTTTTAAGATGATTAGCAGCTTCTCCAATTGAATCAAAATGAAGAATAAAAGCTTCTTCCATTACTGTTCTGGACCAATATGGAAATTTACCCCCAGATGCCTGTAAAAAAGCAGCCTTATCTTCAAAAACAATTAATTCACCATATCGGTTAGAAGGTTTTTGATTAAAGCCAAAACGATTTCTTAATTCCGAAATCAATAATTCAGACATTTCTGGAAAGGCAAGAAAAGCTATTCCTTCAAAATTTTCTACAGAAGTGCTCATAAAAATCCTTTTATATAATTTCTGGCATGGAATCCTGTGTAAGTTTTTCCAAGAATGAAATGTAATTCTGAAGTCTTACTTCATCAGGAGAATACATATTTACAAAACCTATATGAGTTGAATCATCTTTTTCTGTTACCCACATAGGTTTACACAGAAGCTGCAATGGTTCTTCATCTGGGGAGCTGGCAGGAGTAAAAGTTACCTTATACTCCATATCCATATCTACATTTACTGAACATGGAAAATGTACTCTGCATCCTGATAAACTAATGTCATCCAAAATACCTGATAAAGCACAAATTTCGGGAATTTCTACTTTACCAATGTCGTTGTATCGATTTTCCTGTCTCTTTTCTGTCATATAATCCTATTTAACAACCATTACTTTACGAGTTTCATCAATTCCATTACCTGTTACACGAACAAAGTAAAGTCCTCGAGCTACAGGTTTTCCAGCACCGTTTCTTCCGTCCCAAGTGAAGTAATGTTCACCTGCTTCCAGAGTACCACGGTTCAAGTAAGTAATAATGCTTCCATCGAGAGTCATTACCATAATATTTACTTTACCTTCTGTAGCTGTATCCATCTTGATTACTGTCTTTTCACCCTTAAGTGGATTAATAACATTGTTCAAGATTGATACACCACCACGCTGTTTTGCAATTTCCAGAACTCTGAATGACCACAAGTCGAATGAAGTTACATCCGATTCGTCTTTCAGGCGGAGTGCAAATAATGGTGCACGGTCATCAATTGTATAAGTTAAATCCGCAACATTCAATACTGGAGCGTGAACAATCTTAATTGGATTAGAAGAATCTTCCATCAATTCAAAGAGGAAGGAAATCTGATTTCCGTTTGTCCAGCTTCCGTATACATTTTCGTCATCAATATTGAACAGCATTCCTTCTGAATGATCATCATCCTTCTGCCATTCGCCATCAACAATATCATGATTGTCATTCTGAGTTGAGGCAAGCTTTGTAAGAGCAGTTGGCAACCAAACTCGAGAATGAGCCTTCATATCTTTGTTATATTCCTTAGATTGAGAACCTTCATCTGGTTTGTTAGAAATATACATTCTTACACCAGCAGGAAGATTTGTATTTTCTACAGGATCGTTTCCATCTGTAATTGAAGAAACTACAGTAATTGGATGTTTATATGGAAGTGAACCGTAGTTAATCTGTTCTTCATCCCAGTCATGAACTGCCCAGCTTCCCTCTTCGTAAACTCCATCCATAATCAGGTTGCCGTTCTCATCAACCATTCCAGCATCGTAAGCATAATCTGGAGTTACAACATTTACAGCAAAGTCAGACAATGCATGTGCTTTATACATCTGCATGAAGATGTTTGAGTAGTCCTGAATCAAGGTTACCTGCTGATCTCCTGCAAGTGTAAATGGATCGAACGAAGTATTTCCGTATTTGCTGTAACCGTTCTTTGTTGGATAAGTCAAACGGATATACAGAGTTTCAACATCCTTGAGAGTAACAGGTCTGTTAAGATGGAGCTTAATTCCTGTATATTCATAGTTTTTAGCATTACTTTCAAGCCATACTGCATGAGTTGAAGTATCAATCTTAAGTTCATCAGAACCTGTGTTTTCATGATAGTTACCAGTACTGTCAATTGTTCCCAAATCGAAACAGTATGGAATAATTTCTTCGAAACTTTCAGGAATTGTATTTACAGTACCTCTTGTTTCACCGTATCTGATTGATTTTGTAAGCTGTTTTACAAATACAATATACATTTCCTGAGAACCAACTGGAGCAACAATCAAGTCAAAATCAGGAGGTGTCTGATCGATAGAACCAGCATTTCCTGGAATTGCTCTTAAACGGTTTCCTGCAAGGTCAGTAATGAATGAGTGTTCATCATCATAGTTCAAAGTAAAGGTTGTATCGTTTGCATAGTTAGTACCATTTGGAAGAGGAACTTTAATGTAAACATTGTCCATTGTAGTTGGAACATTATTTCGGGTAAGTGAGTTACCAGAGAAAATTGGAGCCAAACCACCAGGAACAATTGCCTTAGTTGCTTCAAAACTATTATTTGGAATTACATCATCACCACGACCAAGACCATACTTAAAGTATCCAGCCTGATTATAATATGTACAGTAACGCAAACCACCACTTGTTCTGTCTGCTTTGTTAGGGTCTCCATTAAATGGACGAGAACCACCAAAGTTTACATCAGCACAATATGAGTCATCTGCAGCAAGATCGTGTTCACCAATTGTTTCATCATCAACTGATGGAGTATATGAACACCAACCTGTACCTGTAATCCAGTAATAAGCTTTATCATCATCTTTAATCAATGAACCTGAAGTATTATCAAGAACATGGAATTCAACTACATCAAGAGTTGAAGAATCTGCAAGAGATCCCATACCAAGTGCTTCGTAGAAGATATCAGCATTAAGTAAGCCTGCTCTGTGGAATGGAGCAACTTCTGGTTCATAAGTATCCCATCCACCGTATACAGTTCCTGCAGCTGGTGAATTGTCTACTTCATTCTGACGCATTCCTACAACATAGTGTTCCTGATGGTTATACAATGGAGTTGTTCCATCAAGAGCAACCGCACAGTCAGATACCAATGTATTCAACTTACGAGGCTGTTCATTTAATGGACTGTCAACTTCATCATCAACCAGCATTTCAACTTTACCAGTTGGAAGGATGAGTTTTTCGTTATATCCAACCCAGTTGTGGAAGTTCTTTCCATCCTGAGTGATTGTTCCGTCTGTAAGACCTGCAACTGCAATTCTGATGCTGTATTCATCTGGTCGATAGAGAGAGTTTACATATTTATCTGTAAGTCCCTGTTTTCCTGTATACAAGAGACCTGATTCAACTTTACCAAGACCTGCAAAATACAATTCTTCAGCTTCGGTTGTTACATCGTACATATCAAAATCGTTCTGAAGGGCACCAAATGTATCTGTAACCTGAACATTTACATCACCAGCCCCTGCAGTAACAGTTTCTGCCTTTGTTGAATCAATCCATACATCAGAACCGTCTGTAGTACCAAAGTTTACAAATTCTGAATAACGGAATTCAATAAAGTTATGAGCATCGTATTTCTTCTGGCTGGTTTCGTCTGTTGTCCAGTCTGCATGCTTTTCCTGACCAGTTCTTACAGAAATAAGAACAGGACCTGTCATATCATAAACATCAGTTAATACATCGTAATCGTCTGAAGCATCGCCTGAAACATTATAGTGACGGAGTCGTTTACCCCAGATATCAGTTACAATATAGTTACCCTTTTCTGCTGAAGCACGAGGAATATCAAGATAAGGTTTTGCATTAACTTTATGATTTCCATCTCTGTCAGTACTTGAAGGTTTACCAGAATCAGAACCAGTTGCATCTGTATTCCAGGTTTCTGGAGCCTTAATGTAACAGAAGTAAACTGTATTTCCAGAGTCGTTATAACTTGTTACATAATCTTTAGTTGTAGTAGAAGTAATATCATCACCTGTATCAGGATCTGTTCCAACTACAACAGTAGAAGTAATAGTCTGTTTTTCTCTTAAATCACCAGTTACAGGAACCTGACAGTCTACATCAACATAAATTTCAGAATAAGCTTTTGCAGTTCCATCTTCGGCACAAAACTTGAACTGATTCATCATGCTGCCAAATTCTGGTGCAATATCTGCAAGGCCTTCGATTGAAGAAAGTCTATTGATTTCACCACGGAGATTACGAACTGGATTATTGAATTCAATACGAACTACATTGTCACGAACTGTAAAGGCACGAACAATTTCGAATTCATCAAAATCCCAGTTGTTATTGTCACCATTATCAGTACAGTCTTCTGCCGCAACCTGAGAAAGACTTCCATCTACTGAATAAACATAATTATCATCAGAATCTTTACTCCAGCTGCGAACTGTTGAGTGATCAATTGTTGAATTATATGCTTCTGCAAAACAGATTGTTGAATCGCTGTTCTGCTTAATATCGAGGTTCCAGTTTGCACCACCAAGAGTAATTCCGTTTGCGTAGAAGTTCTGTCCTGCATGGAGAACTGCACCTGAAGCAAAAGTAATCTTTCCACCAAAGCCAGTTGCAGAATCAGAAAGGGCTGTTCCATCTGGGAAGGCTCTTAAAGTTGCAGTATCAAATCCATCATATTTGTATGCACTTGGTCGTGTCTGGTTATATGCAAATTCTTCATCAATAGAAGTTTCTGGGTCAGTTGTATTGTAAGATTCACCAAGGAGAATCAAGTCGCCTTCATCATCTTTAGTTGAAACTGTTCCATCTACAGTCAAATCACCAGAGTAAAGAACGATATTTGTTGCATTTACTTTGCCTGTTACAGTAGTTGAACGAGCCTTATTCATATCAAGAATCAAATCTTTTGTCACATTGATTGAACCACTTCCTGCTGTAATTGAAGTTGAAGCTGTGTCATCACCATAGAAGTAAAGATTTGTTGCAAAGCTGGCATCTCCGTTTCCAGAGAAGGTTCCACCAAGCATTGAATCCCCTTCTCCATTCTGAACAAAACTTGAACCATATACAAATGCTTTTCCGTCTGCAGTCTGGAAATAAGAAGTATTAGTAATTGTTACATCATTCAAGGCACCAGAAACACCAGAATCTCCATTAAAGATTACAGTTTTCTTTCCAGTAATTGTAAGAGTACCAATTGTATTTACATCAGCATCGAATAAAATGTCTCCATCACTTTCAACATTCATTGTATTGATGTTTTCAACTTTACCCTTGAAGCTTGCGTTTCCTGTTGAAAGAACTTCAAGATTCTTCGAGTCGCCATCAATTGAAGAATTAAATGTTGTAGTTTCGAGAGTAACTGTTTTTACATTTCCAGTTAAAGTCACAGGAGATTCTATTGAAATAAATTTTTCTGCAGTAATATCACCGGTAATTTCAACTGAACCAGTACCAGCGGTTGAAGTCTGAGTCAATGAAGTAACTGTTACATCAAAGCTGTCAGTATCAGTGTCTCCATCTACATCTGCAAATAAAAGCACTCCGCCATTATCAATTTCTACTACTTCGGAAGTAACTGTATTCTGGAATGTTACATTTCCATCAACTTCAAAATTCAAGTCTTTACTTACAACTGATTTCTCGAATGTAATATTTCCTGTCAAATCTACAGTAAGGTTTTCGG
>JAZQOB010000004.1:0-2694 GCA_045627625.1 Treponema sp. | reverse complement strand
CCATAGGGGTAAGGGATATTACCCTTTTAGGGATAATTATGAACCTGTATGATGCTAAAAATTTGAAGGTGTGCCGATAATAAGAATAAGCAGACTGCCTGATGGAAAATCCTACATCCCCTCCCACCCAGGATTTTTACGACAAGTCTGCCCTTTTTATTTATGCCACTTTTTCTACTTCATCAAAGATAGGAAACATCATAATAGGTTGCCCTTCACCTAGCATTGGAAGGCACGGAATGGTGTTATAGTCTAACCATTCCCGGGCTTCTGACTCTGAACATCCTTCTTCGGTAATAAAAGCTTCTACGAGTTTTTCATAGTCGTAAATTACATGGAAGCAGTCTGGAGTGATTCCGATGATTCCTTTATCAAAGATATATGCCGGCTCCAAAAATACGGTAATACGTTCTAAGGCACAGGCTTCTTTTAATTCTTCTCTAGTCATATTGTTTCTCCTATCGTTCCCAGCCCACATCAACACGGTTTTTCATTCTGTGTTTCTGTTCTGCTTTCTGCTGTTTTTCCTGCTGCTTGTTATAGCCTTCAAGAACAGAATCTCTTGGCATTTCGTAGAATGAACGGTTTTTGTCCATAAGGATGATATTGTTTCCATCTTTGCTGGCAGAAACTACAGTCAGGTCTTCAAATATTCTGTCTTTACCATGGCCGAATGCTTTTGGAACATTAAAAGCCATGTCTTTGATGGTATCTCCGATTCTTAGCTTTGAATTGCTGTCCACAAGAGCACCCTGGGCAGAAATTGTATCGTTGAAAGGCTTTGCAATGCGTTCTTCATTGCGTTTTTGAAGTACCGTGTCCTTATCAAGAGGAACTCCCTTTACAGCGTCATAATAGGCATTTACAAGAACCTGATTTATGGTCTGATCTTCTTTGGCAATTTGCTTTAAGAGAAGACGAGTCTTTTCCTTTTCTTCCTTATCCATGCGGCTGATGATTTCTTTACTGATTGTAAGAGCATCCAGCGGAGTATTTGCTTCTTTTCGGCAATAAACTGAAAGATTATGGATGAAGTTGTTTGCAGTGTTGTCTCTCTGTTTGAAATACGCATCATACTGGCTGTCGATGAGTTTTTCATAGGCGGGAGTTTTTTCATCATAAACTTTTTCATAGCGTTCCGGCTTGTTTATTTCCTTGAAGGTATCTCCTGTTACGGTGATTGATGTTTCGCCATTTGTCAGGGTATAAGAGTTTTCGGCTGCATTATATTTCTGGACAGTAAGATCTTTGAATGTTTGAATTCCTTGAGTTGTAATCATGGCAAATTCTGGTAAAACAGTTTTTCCCATGACTGCTGCAGGCATTTCTTCCGCAATTTCAGCATCTTTGAAGGCCTGTGGCTGAGGATGAAGGCTTTCAGGTGAAATAATGCTTTGGAATGTTGCTGCAGGTAAAATAAGTTTTTCATTTCCGTTATCAAGATAGAATGTGTTGTTTTCAGGATTCTGATAGACAACTTTCATTCCAGAATACATTTTTGAACCGTTTTTAGTCTGAACTGTAAAGTCCGGCAATACATCTGCACCATTCAATACATTCTGGTTTTCAATATTGTCATTGATAGCCATTGCTGTATTTCTGTCTTTACGTCTCTTGGAGAAGTTCTCAATCAATTCTGGATTATTATCAGCAACATAGCGTCCAAGATTGAATTTCAGATTATTCAGGTTCTTCTCATTCTCTGGATGTTCAGCATATTTCTGCAATAAATTCTGTACTTTTCGTGCAAACGGGTCGTTCTTTACCTGTTCGAGAATTGCAGCGTTGTTGGGAGCCATATTTCCAGTTTTGAAAATAAAACTTTCATATTCTTTGTCATCTCTTTCCATTGATTGCGGAAGGGTCTTGCTGATGGAATATTTGCTTAAATCTTCCTGAGTGAGTCTTTCAAAACTGTTACCATATAATTTCTGTCCGATTTTGAGTGTTGCCAAAGAATCCCCGAGAGAATCATGGGCTTTAAAATCAAATCCATAATAACCTGCAGCTTCTACAAGTTTTTTTGTTTTTGGTTGTCCATTTTTGAATTTTTCACCATAAACTGGAGCAAAGGCTTTCATTACATCAAGATGAGGTTTCTGAGGATCTACCTTAATTCCGTTCAACTGAAGAAAATCCATATCGAACTTTCCGTTGTATGTTACGATTAAATCTGCATTATCAATGAGTTTTTGCATCTGATCTTTTAATTCTTTGAAAGTAGGTGCATTTTTAACAGTTTCTGGAGAGATATGGTTTACTGCCTGAGCTTCCGGCCATTCAGTATGTTTTTCTGGCTTTACATAAGAATTGAGAAGTGGATTTCCATTTATATCTACAGCGGAAATCTGAAGCAATTCATCTGTGTAAGGACTTAATCCCGTGGTTTCTGTATCGAAGATGAGGATGTTTTTGAAATTTCCAAATGGTTTGGTAGAGAAATGAATCTGGCTGGCGTTGCCTTGCTGAACAGAGTAAGGCTGCGGTCTTTCAATTTCTTCTGTGTGTTCTTTTTCTTCGGATTTAACAGGCTCTGAGGTTTGCTCAAAATTGGCCAGTTCAGCTTCGATAGCGGCAAGTTTTTCCTTTAAGGCATTTCTGTCTGTTTCCAGTGAAAGTCTGTTTATTTCTTCCTGGGAGATGTTTTCAGCTGCAATGAACATGTTGTCATTGTCTGTGATATAAATAACGCCT
>JAZQOB010000003.1:0-14479 GCA_045627625.1 Treponema sp. | reverse complement strand
AAACTTCATCTTGAAACAGTTTCTACTGAAGTTTCAACTCGTATCATTGATTTGTTTGCACCAATTGGAAAAGGTCAGCGTCTTTTGATTGTTGCTCCTGCAAAAGCTGGTAAAACTATTTTGATGCAGAAGGTTGCAAATGCAATTACTGCAAATAATCCAGAAGTTTATTTAATTGTTCTTTTGATTGATGAACGCCCAGAAGAAGTTACAGAAATGGAAAGAGCAATTAAGGGTGAAGTTATTTCTTCAACTTTTGATGAACAGGCTACTCGACATGTTCAGGTTGCAGAAATGGTTCTTGAGAAGCCAAAAAGACTTGTTGAACATAAACGAGATGTTGTAATTTTGCTTGACTCAATTACTCGTCTTGCTCGTGCTTATAACCAGACTGTTCAGACTTCAGGTAAAGTTCTTTCTGGTGGTGTTGATTCTAATGCTTTGTTTAAACCAAAAAGATTCTTTGGTGCTGCACGAAATGTGGAAGAAGGTGGTTCTTTGACTATTATTTCTACTGCATTGATTGAAACTGGTTCCAGAATGGATGAAGTTATTTTTGAAGAATTCAAAGGTACAGGTAACTCTGAAATCAATCTTGATCGTAAACTTGCAGAACGTCGTCTTTTCCCTGCTATCAATATTAAAAAATCTGGTACTCGTAAAGAAGAATTACTGCTTACAGATAGTGAACTTCAGAAGATCTGGATTTTAAGAAAAGTTCTTAATCCAATGGAAGATATTGATATTACAGAACTTATTCTTGACCGTATGAAGAAATCTAAGACAAATGAAGCTTTCCTTGCATCAATGAATGCAGGAACTGCTGGAATGGAATAATTTTTTTTCATTCGTATTGATAAATATTTAAGTTTTTAATATAATTTGAAAATCATCTTGTGATATTATTTATTTAAAACTGTTGACGGTAGCGTAATGATAGTAGTTCTGAAAAGTTCAAGCTAGAGGCAGCCGGGCGTAATATCGGGCAAGAATATAGGAGTTATAATTATGAAAAAGGGAATTCACCCAAACTACACACTTACAAAAATCACATGTCTTTGTGGTAATGTAATCGAAACACGTTCAACAGTTGAAAACATCAACGTTGAAATTTGTTCTGCTTGTCACCCATTCTATACTGGTAAACAGAAGCTTGTTGATACTGCAGGTCGTATCGATCGTTTCAACAAACGTTATGGTATTAAAGCAGATAATAAATAATTTTTATATTAGCATTTGCTAAAAATAAAAGCTGTCCTTTATTTAGAGACAGCTTTTTTTATTAATAAAAATTATTGACTACTAAATAGTACTCAATGAAAGTATTACAATATTGATTTTTGCTTGCATTAACTCTTTTATTGTTTACTTTATGTTGTAGAATACTACAATTTATTATTTTTTTCGATATCAAATTTCCAGCAGCGGTGACATTTACTTCTTCCAAAATCATTTGGAATTGTTTGCTGCGTAATGTCTTCTGCAAGAATTGAACAGCCTGAAATAGTTACCTGAGGAACTAAAGAGCGGTCAAACTTCAACCGTTCTGAGTTAGTTGAAAAATAAAGTGTTCCTCCTGGATTCAAGATATTCAGACAATCCTTTACAAGCTGTGGCCAGTCTTTATTTATATCAAGTACATTAAAAGTATTTTTGCTGTTAGAGAAGGTTGGTGGATCCAATACAATTAAATCATAATACTGTTCCGGTTTGAGTTCTCCAGCTTTTGCAGCAAGTGCTTTTTCCTTCAGGAATTGAATACAATCTGCTCTTGTAAAAATGTATTTGTTTTTATCTTTAAAGCCATTGTTTTCCAGATTTTCTTTTGCCCAAGAAAGATATGTATTAGAAAGGTCCACTGATTCAACTTTAGAAGCATTTCCTTCTGCAGCATAAACAGAAAAACTTCCGGTATAACAAAAAAGATTTAAAACATGTTTTTTAGATGCTGTGTCGCGAATTGAGGCTCTTAGTGGACGATGATCTAAAAATAATCCTGTATCGAGGTATGAAGTTAAATCAATTTTGAATATCTGCCCCTGTTCCTGAACCAAACCGCAGAAACCTTCAGATACTTCTTCATTTTTTTCGTATTGATTTGTTCCTTTCTGATGCTTTCGCTGCTTTTTAAGTACATGAGTAATATCAATTCCTATTACTTCTGATACCTTCTGTGCCATTGTTGAAAGCCAGATTTCTTCTTCAGCAGGATCTTTTTCATAAGGTCGTTCATATAAATATAAAACTGCATATGTTCTGTCTTTTATATCTGCTTCAACTGAAAGATCGTTTGCAGATAATTTTGAATTCTGTTCTGAAAGAAATTTTGCAGCCTCTATAGGTGTGTCGCAACCAACTGGCAGGAATTCATATAAATCTAAAGAAACCGAAATTTCTGGGATATCTCTGTCATATAATCTGTATGCAGAAATTCTATTTTTTCTTGCCCATTTTCTTAATTCTTTATATTTCTTTTTTAATCGATTAGCAAATAATTCTGCCTGATAATTTAATTTGTTTTCCATAAAAAGTATTATATCAAAAATGTATTAAAATGTTTATAATAAAACCTGTTTATATAATTTTTACTGGAGACTATATGAAAAAAACTTTTGGTATTTTATTAAGTATTTTTTTTGCTTTAATTCTTTTATTTGTAGTAAATGTACAGGCTTTAAACAAAAATATTTCTTATACAGATATTTTCTGGATTATTAGTGATAATGGTTTTATTGGTAAAACTGAAAAAATAGAAGATGGTCTATATCACGGAAATAAGGAAATCAGCCTTTGTAATAAATCTTTAGAAGATAAAAAGATTCATTCTCTGATTAAACAATATGCAGAAGATTATGAAATTGATATGTCTTTGGTTCAGCAGATTCTTGATGATAAAGATATTAAAACTTTTACTGATAAATACATAAAAGAAATTACTCAATATATGGTTGGCTCTACAGATTCCTTTGATCTGGATACTGAAGAAGTTCGTCAGATTATTTCAAAAGGAATGGATATATATGAAATGCAGACAGGAATAGTTTATGATCGTCAGCAGGTAGAAGAAGTATTTGAAAAGGAAATCAATTCTGTTAAAAACAATGTAATCGAAAAACTGGATGATGCCAGAACTGATATGAATCAAAATTCTCAATTAAGTGGAAGTATTTTAATTATAAAAAAACTGTTTGACTTATTATCTTACAGGACTTTATGGATTTTGCTTGTACTTGAATTGATTATTGTATTGATATTAATTTTCATTACTAAGACTAGAAGTATTTTATATCTGGGAATTTCTGGTCTTACAGATGGAATTATTATAGTGCTTAGTTGTGTGCTGTTTTTTGTAAAAAAGAGTGAATTGTCTTTAATGTTAAGTAATGCGCTTAAAAGTTCTGAGGCTTTATTCAATATGATTAATGGTTTTTATTATTCATTATTAATCAATGGTCTTTTAATTAGTTTTATAAGTATTCTTTTCATTATGGTTTCAAAATTTATAAAAACTAAAAAAGTATAAGCTATTTCAAAAAGATGTAAAATATGTTATTCTTTTCATAAATTTTCAAGAAATTTAATCCGAAACCTGTGTGTTTTGCGGAAATAATATATTGTCGCCTATGTGCGAAAAAGGAATCTAATGATGGATTTTGTTGAATTTGGTCTTGATGAAAGACTTCTTAAAGGAATTGAAGCTGCAGGTTATGTTAGTTGTACTCCTGTTCAGGAACAGGTAATTAAAGCTTCAAAAAAAGCAGAGGACGCAAGTAAAGGTCCTGATCTGTATGTTCAGTCACAGACTGGAACTGGAAAGACTGCTGCATATTTAGTTGCAGTAATTGGTGAAATGCTTAAAGAAGAAAACAAGGGTAAAAAATGTTTGATTCTTGCACCAACTCGTGAACTTGCTGTTCAGATTGAAGAAGAAGCAAAGGTTTTAGTTGGAACTTCTGAATTAAAGGCTTTTAGTGTTTATGGTGGTGTTGGTTACGAAAAGCAGATTGCAACTTTAAAGAAAGGTGTTGATATTGTTATTGGAACCCCAGGTCGTGTTATTGATTTACAGGAAGGTGGAAATCTTGTTCTTACAGATGCAAAATTCTGTGTAATTGATGAAGCTGACCGTATGTTTGATATGGGATTCTATCCTGATTTGAGAAAAATCTTAAAGTGTCTCCCAGAAGCAGAAGACCGTCAGACTATGCTTTTTAGTGCAACATTAAACTCTTATGTAAAAAATCTTGCATGGGAATATACAAGAGATCCTGTTGAAATTGAAATTGAAGCAGAAAATATTACTGTTAGCGAAATTCAGCAGGAATTGCTCCATGTTTCATCAGATGAAAAAATGAAACTTTTGATTGGTATTCTTAAGCATGAAAATCCTGAATCAGTTATTATTTTCAGTAATACAAAGCGTTCTTGTGAAGTTGTTGCAAAGCGTCTTTGCATGAATGATATTAAAGCTGAATTCTTAATTGGTGATTTACCTCAGTCTAAGAGACTTCAGATTTTAAAATCTCTTAAAGCCGGCGAAGTAAAATGTCTTGTTGCTACAGATGTTGCTGCTCGTGGTATTGATATTGATGACCTTGCAATGGTAATCAACTATGATTTGCCAGTTGAAGCTGAAAACTATGTTCACCGTATTGGTCGAACTGCTCGTGCTGGAAAATCTGGAAAAGCATATACTTTCTGTTCTGAACAGGATGTTTATAACTTGCCAGCAATTGAACGCTACATTGAAATGTCTATTCCTGCAACTGTAGCTTATCCAGATCAGATGGAAGAAGATAAATCTGCTGGTGTATACATTAAAACAG
Organism: Treponema sp.; assembly: GCA_045627625.1. GTDB lineage: Bacteria > Spirochaetota > Spirochaetia > Treponematales > Treponemataceae > Treponema_D. The sequence continues at coordinate 9,653 of JAZQOB010000003.1, read as the reverse complement.
AAGACTGGCGTGGTGACGAAGCTGAAGGAAGACCTGATCGCCGCAATTCTCGTGGTTCTGGTAAATCTTATTCAGACCGTAATGGCAAGCGTCGTGACGGAAATAAAGATTACCACAGAAACGAAAAGGGTTCATACAACAAGGGCGGAAATAATTACAAGAAAAACAATAACAAAAAGCGTCCTTATATCGATCCTGCAAAACTTGAAGGTCTTTCATACGAAGAACGCATGAAGCTTTATAAAGAAGCTTATGCTAACAATGGTAAAGGCAATAACAACAACAATTATCGTAAGGGTAATAAAAACGGTAATTATAAGAAGGGTAATTACATAAACAATAATTATAAGAAAGGTAATTACCAGGATAAAAAGAATTACAATAATAAAAAGCCTGCTGCAGCACCAAAGAAAATGGGCTTGTTAGCTAGAATTAAGGCTTTTTTTGGGGGTAAAAAATAATGATTACAGTAAGTGATGTAAGTGTTTCTTTTAGTGAAAAACCTCTTTTTAAAGATGTAAACTTAAAATTTAATAAAGGTAACTGTTATGGTATTACAGGTGCCAACGGTGCTGGTAAATCTACCTTCTTAAAGCTTCTTTCTGGTGAATTGGAAAGAGATTCTGGTGAAATCTTTATGACACCAGGAGAACGAATGGCTGTATTAAAACAGGACCACTTTGCCTTTGATGAATATTCTGTAAAAGATACTGTTATGATGGGTTTCCCAAAATTGTATGAAGTATCTAAAGCTCGTGATGAAATTTATGCAAAAGAAGATTTTACAGAAGAAGATGGTATTAAATCTGCAGAACTTGAAGCTGAATTTGGTGAATTAGGTGGTTATGAAGCTGAAAACCAGATTGAACAGATGCTTTCAGGTCTTGGACTTGAAGAAGAATATCATGACAGAATGATGAGTGAACTTGATGAAAGCCAGAAAGTTCGTGTTCTTTTGGCTCAGTCAATTTATGGTAATCCAGATGCATTGATTCTCGATGAACCTACAAACGGTCTTGATATTGAATCAATTACATGGCTTGAAAACTTTCTTCTTGATTTTGAAAATACTGTAATTGTTGTATCCCATGACCGTCACTTCTTAAATACTGTTTGTACTTATATCTGTGATATTGACTTTGGTAAAATTACACAGTTCTCTGGAAACTACGATTTCTGGTATCAGATGACACAGATTATGCAGCGTCAGGCTCACGAACAGCAGAAGAAAACAGAAGATAAAATGAAAGACTTGCGTGAATTCATCCTTCGCTTTAGTTCCAATGCTTCTAAAGCAAAACAGGCTACTTCCCGCAAAAAGATTTACGACAAACTTGCAGAATCAATGGAAGATATTCCAGTTTCAACTCGTAAATTCCCATATGTTCATTTTAAGGCAGACCGAGAAATTGGTAATAATGTTCTTGAAATTAAAAATCTTAATTACACAGATGCTGATGGAAACAAACTTTTAGATAATTTCAGTCTTACAATCAACAGAACTGATAAAGTTGCTTTTGTCGGTATTGAACATAACTCTGTAACTGCACTTTTTGATATTATCAATGGTGTTAAGAAAGCTGATTCAGGGGAATTCTATTGGGGACAGACAACTTCTCAGACTTATTTGCCTCGTGATAATAACGATAGCTTTGCAAATGATTACAACATTACAGAATGGTTAAAACAGTATTCTAAAGAACAGGATGATGCTTATGTAAGAGGCTTTCTTGGTAGAATGCTTTTTAGCGGTGATGAATCTTTGAAAAAAGTAAAGGTTCTTTCCGGTGGTGAAAAAGTTCGTTGTATGCTTTCTAAACTTATGCTTTCTGGTGCAAACTGTATTACTATGGATGACCCTACAAACCATCTTGACCTTGAAGCCATTCAGTCTTTGAACGAAGGTTTGATTGCATTCCCTGGTGTTCTTTTGTTCAGTTCTCATGACCATGAGTTTATTCAGTCTATTGCAAATCGTATTGTTGAAATTACACCAAACGGTATTATTGATCGTATGATGAGCTTTGATGATTATATTACTGATAAACAGGTTTCTGAAATTCGTGCAAAAATGTATGAAGGAACAGGAAAGAAAATTAAATATAGAGTGTAACTTATAAATAAAATAATTGTTTTAATACTAGAAGCGGTGCTATACTGTTTCTAGTATTATTTTTTATGGGAGAGATAAAAAATGAAAAAAAATCTAATTACTTTCTTAATGCTTATTTTATTTACAGGAAGTATGTTTGCGGCAAGTCCTTATTTGTATGGGGTGAGTCGTTCTTCTGATTGTTTTGTAACACAGTCAGATAATGCTGTTACAGAATCCTATAATGGTTCTGATGGTGGACGATATGAAACCACTGCAAAACTTAATGGTTCAGATGTAAATTTTACTTTTGTTGCCAGAGGAGTTTCAGATTACAGTTTTACATCTAATCCTAATTTTATTACTGTTTATCAGGGAAATTATGATTTAGATAATTGGAATGCAGTTGATTTTTCAATTGATTCTATGACTTCATCTGCAACACCACCTCAAACAAAAAATAATGACAATGATGCAATTGTTGAAGCTGCAGAAGTTTGTATTGTAGCAGCAACTGTTTGTCTTTGTTCTATTGCTTTGTGGGATATGTGTGATGATGATGATGTTTATTATCCAAGTCACAGACATCGTCACTATGATGGACCTACTATTTATGTAGACCCATATGTTGGTACTCCATCTTCATCATCCAGAACTTATTCTTCTAATAATTACCTTTATAATTATAATTCTACATCTGACTATATGCTTGGTTTTCATATCAAAGCTAATGGTGGACCAGATTACAGAGTAAGAGTTAATACTGGTAGAGAAGTATTTGATTATTATTTCCTTCGTTCTGACAGAAAAACTTCAAATAATATTTTCTTGAAGGCACAGGATAAACCTTATAATGGAGTTGTTATTACTGCAGATGTAAAAGAATTCTCTACTTTCGGATTTAATTATATTTATTCAGGAACTCCTGTTGGTTTATATCTTGGTGCTAATGCAAGAATTGATACAAATTATTCTTATCTTGATTCTTCAAAAATTGTAGGAAGAACTTATGATCATGATTTTGAAAATGTAGAACCAACAACTTTTGGAAATGATGTTATTACTTTTGCTAGGGATGGAACTTTTATTAGAGATTCTTTTGCTTTCAACATTGGTATGGATTTTAAGATAGTAGATCATTTCTGGCTTCTTGGTGGTGTAGGCTTTGATTTTAGAGATGATTACATTTTCGGAAATGCTACATATTCTAATGGTAATGTTGATAATGATGTATGTATTAAAGATTCTTACATTCAGCTTTATCCTCAGATTGGTGCAAATCTTATCCTGGGTAATTTTGATATAGGTGCAATGCTTAATTATTTCCCAGATGATGAAAACTTCAGATTTGATATTATGTGTGGTTTTGCATTGTAATCAATGTAAATAGCAAAAAAAATGCTGCCGATTTTCAATTCGGCAGCATTTTTTTTATAATTTTGCTTTTAAGCTGGATAAGAAATCTGAAAATATTTCACCAGTTTCTTCTTCAGAAGGAATCTTTGGTTCATGATATTCTACAAGATTTGCAGGAATTTCATCCAGGAATCGGCTTGGTTCTTTTTCCTGAACCATCTGCATATGTCGTCGTTTTCTACAGGCAGAGATTAAAAGCTTGTTTCTTGCTCTGGTAATTGCAACATAAAAAAGACGGCGTTCTTCTTCAACATCACCACCATTTTCTTCAACAGAACGGGCATGTGGAATTAATCCTTCTTCAGCACCTGCAATAAATACAACAGGGAATTCAAGTCCTTTTGAAGCATGAATTGTCATAAGATTTACTTTTCCCTTGTCGTTTTCATCTTCCATATCATCCCGGGAAAGCAGGGTAATACGATTCAAATAGTTGTAAAGACTTGGTGTAAAGTTATCAGGATCCTTTTCCCAGTTTTCCATTGAGTTTAAAAGACTTTCAATATTCATAAGCTTAAAACGAACAGCTTTTTCACTTTTTTGATATTCAGTCATCAAATGATCTTTATAGCCAATTTCTTCGATGAGAGTTCTGACTTTATTTGAAAGACCATGTCCGCTTAAAAGCTTTGTTCTGTTAGATTCAATGATATTTACAAATTCCTGTAAGTCTTCTTTTGTAACATCACTGGCCGGTGAATCAGGAAGTTCAATTAATGATTTAATAGCAGTCCAGAGAGTGCAGTTTAATTTCTGTGCTTCATCATTTAAAAGCTGGATTGTAGTTCGACCAATTCCTCTTCTAGGAGTATTAATGATTCGCAAAAGATTGATATCATCTTCATGATTAGAAATAACTCTAAGATAACTGATGATGTCTTTAATCTCTTTTCGTTCAAAAAAAGAAGTTCCGCCACTCATTGTGTATGGAATATTATTTTCCAGGAAGGCTTCTTCAATAAAGCGTCCCTGAGTATTTGAACGGATTAAAACTCCAAATTCATCATATTTTCGTTTTTCTTCAACTGCAATTCCAAGAATACTTGTTGCAATAAAATCAGCTTCGTCGGCTTCATCTTCAGGCATGAAAATTTCAATTGGTTTTCCACCTCCATTTCCACTCCAAAGCTTTTTATCTTTTCGGTTGGTATTATGAGAGATTACACCGTTAGCTGCTTCGAGAATTGTTTCGGTTGAACGATAGTTTTGTTCAAGACGAATTTCGGTAACATTAAAATCTTTTTCAAAATTAATAATATTCTGATAATCAGCCCCTCGCCAGGAATAAATTGACTGATCATCATCACCAACTACAGCAACATTCTGATCTGCAAGTAAATGCATTAATTCATATTGCTGATGGCTGGTATCCTGAAATTCATCAACCATAAGATATTTATATCTGTCCCGGTATTTAGCAAGAATTTCGGGATGTTCTTTAAAAAGTTTGATTGTAAGTACAATTAAATCATCGAAATCAACTGCATTGTATAATTTTAAGCCTTCCTGATAACTTTCATATAAAGGACGATACATGTTATTTGCAGTTTCCCAGTTTTTTCTCCCGGTTTTTATATTGGAAATTAAATTACTGATTTTATAAATATCCAGAGCTTCCTGGCTATATTTCAGTTCATGACCACATTCTTTGATTAATGCAACCCGGTCTGTTTCGTCATAAATTGAAAAGTTTTCGCGATACCCCAAAGCTTGAATTTCATTTCGTAAAACTCTAACACCAAAAGCATGAAATGTTGAAACAGTAAGATTCTGTAATTTTTTTTGTGTCAGCTCTTTAATTCTGGATTCCATTTCTTTAGCAGCTTTATTTGTAAAGGTTAATGCTAAAATCTGACTTTGTGGAATACCTTTATCCAGCATATGAGCAATTCTATATGTAATAACACGAGTTTTTCCACTTCCAGCTCCTGCAATAATTAAAATTGCGCCTTCAGTGGTTGTTACAGCTTTATACTGTTCAGGATTTAATTCGTCTTTAAGAGTTTCTAGATTAATCATAGTATTAATATAATCAATAAGTTACCACAAACAAGGCGAAATTTAAATATAAAATCCTAAAAATTTCCTTGATGACTAACATTAGTAAAAATGCTATAATTATTTATTATATTTTCTTTGGAGAAATTAAAATGAATAATGTAGTAAGTGCTTTCCTTGCATCACATAATTTTGTTAATCATATTGATGTTTTATCAGTAGCTCAGGCTATTCAGTCGGATATGATTAAGGGCTTAAAAAAAGAAAAGGCTGATCAGGATATGATTAGAACTTTCTGTAATCCACCAGAAACTTCTGCTTGTGGAAAAAGCGTAATTGTAATTGATGCTGGTGGTACAAACTTCCGTTCATGTCTTGTTACTTTTGATGCAAATGGTATTCCATCTATCAGCGATATGGAAAAAACTCGAATGCCAGGTGTTGAAAAAGAACTTTCTAAAAAAGAATTCTTTGCACAGATTGCTGCTAATCTTGAACATTTGAAAAATAAAGCCGACAGAATTGGTTTCTGTTTCTCTTATCCAATGGAAATTCAGGATAATGGTGATGGTATTCTTTTAGGATTTTCAAAAGAAGTAAAAGCTCCTGAAGTTATTGGATCTGCTGTTGGTAAATGTCTTAAAGAAGAACTGGAAAAAAACGGCTGGAATTCAATCAAGAGAATTACTCTTTGCAATGATACTGTTGCCGCACTTTTGGCAGGGGCTGCCTGTGCTACAGAAGGTGATCGTTTTTCATCATACATTGGATACATTCTCGGAACTGGTATGAATGCTGCTTATCTTCAGCCTGCCTCTAAAGAATTTAATATTGAAAAACAGATTATCGTTTGTGAAAGCGGTAAATTCATTGGTGTAAATAAATCTGATTTTGATATTGCTTTTGATAAAACAACTGTAAAACCTGGTACTTTCCTTTTGGAAAAGCTTTGTTCTGGTGCTTATCTTGGTCCAGTTTCATGGTATGCATTACAGGCTGCTGCAAAAGACAATATTTTCTCTACAAAAATGAATGAAGCAATTCTTGGTCTTGAAGTTTTGCCTTTAATCGAAGTTTCAGCATATCTTGCAAGTCCTTATGATAAAAATACTGTTCTTGGAAAAATTGCATGTGAAATTGCTACAGAAGAAGATAATGACCGGATGTTCCAGATTTTGAATGCTATTGTTGAACGATCTGCTCGTTATGCCGCTGCAATTTTAATTGCCTGTTCATTACAGACTGGTGAAGGTAAAAATGCGTCTAAACCAATTTGTATTCTTTGTGATGGAACAACTTTCTTTAAGACTTATATGATTAAAGAAAGAGTTTATGGTTACCTTGATGAAATTCTTACAAAACAGCTTGGTATTTACTGGAAAATTGTAAGCTGTGAAAATGATATTACACTTGGTGCTGCAATTTCTGGTTTGATAGACTAGTTTTTCTGTGATATAATTATATTTATAGTCAGTTTTCTGACTTTTTTGAGGGTAGAATGTCTTTTAAGAAAAGTCTTGGTAAATCTTTTGTATTACTCATTATTATAATTATTTTAATTCTTGGTGGATTATTATGGTTTGATTATCTTGGCATTGTAAAAGTCAAATCTGTATTTTCACCTGTTTATAAAGTAATGGGAAAAGAACCTCAGACATCTTCAACTTCTACACAGTCAAATCCTCTGGTTGCTAATCTTGATGAAGACAGATTGAATAAACAGAAAGAAGCAATCAATATTCAGATGGAAGAACTTGATAAAAGGGAAGCCGATTTGAAAGTTTCAGAAGAACAGAATGCTCAGATTGCTGCTGAACTCGATGAAAGACAAAAAAATCAGGAAGATCGTGAAAAAACATTTAACCTAATGTTAAAACAGTACGAAGATAAAGATAAGAACATAGAACAGATTGCTAGAAATCTGAATGGTATGCGCCCTAAAGCTGCAGTAGACATTCTTTGCGGAATGGATGATCAGCTTGTAATTGATGTTCTCCGCAAGGTAGAAGAAATTGCAACTTCAGAAGGCGTAAATTCAATGGGTTCTTATTGGTTATCTTTGATGCCATCTGAGCGGGCTGCAGAAATCCAGCGCAAGATGGTAAATAAACCAAAAACCTTAGAATAATCATCATTCTCATTGGCAGTCTTATGTTTTAGGAGTGCCAATGCAGGCTATTAATACTGATATTGATGTAAGTTCAAAAATCGCATTTGACTTACAGAATACTCAGAACTTAACAAATACTCAAAACTCCAAATCCTCAATTTCTTTTAGCAGTTTGTTAGAATCTGTTCGAAACGAAGCTGCCGGTAAAGATGTATATAAAACCGACACACAGACAAAAACAGATAACAAGATTGAAAAATTTGAAGACAAAACTGTTAAAGAAAACACTGCCGATTCAAAAAAAGATGTTAAATCTGAAGAAAAGGTAGAAAAAAAATCAGAAGAAACAGCAGAAAAAAAATCTGAACCAACCGAAAAAGTTGATGAAAAGGAAAAAACTGAAGACAGTAAGCAGGTAAAATCGCAAGCTGAAAAAAAATCAGTAAAACCTGAAAATCAAAAAACTGTTGAAAATGGGATTAAAGGGAAAAATCAACAGGATAATTCAGAAATTAAAAATGATGTAGCTTCAAAGGTTTTAAAAGAATCCGATTCAAAGCTTCCACAAAGTGAAAAGAAAGAAGGTAGTAAAAAACTACAGAAAGATTTTGACCGAATGGAAGAATTAGTAGGCAAAAAATCAGAAGAAACAATTGATGCAGAGCTTTTAGTTAGTGCAGTACCAGTAGAAAATATTGCAAAAACTGAAAAAGCAGCAAAGATTGATGCTTCTGAAGAGATTAAAATTGATGCCGAAAAACTTGCTTTAGATTCCGATGAAGATTTGTCCCTTGAGAATTTTAACACTTCTGAGAAGGTTTCTGTTTTAGATAAAGACGGAAAAATTATTGTAAAAGATTATCGAACAGAAGATTCAGAAAATCAGGATTTGTCAAAAGATAAGAAGAATTTTACTAATGAAGTTCAGTTTAATAATGATAATACTGCAACTATAACTATGGATTTGAATCCACAGAATGTAGAAGCAAATGTATTGTCTTTGAATTCACAGACTGCTGCTAGTAATGGTTCTGATTTCCAGGCAATGTTGAACAAACAGATTCAAACAAGTATTCCTGATTTTGTAAAAGCTGGAAGTATTATCATAAAAGATAATGATAAGGGTTCTATCAATTTAGTACTTCATCCAGATGATATAGGTAATGTAAAAATCAATTTATCTATGGATGGTAAAACTGTAAGCGGTCATATTATTGTTCAGACAAAAGAAGCAATGGCAATGTTTAAGGAAAACGCACAGGATCTTCGTAATGAATTCATTAAGAATGGTTTTGATGTTTCCAACTTTGATGTTTCTTACAATGACAATTCAGGCTCAAATCAGGATAGAGGCTTCGAAAACTTCAATGGCGCAAGGGAATTCGCTGGAAGAAAGCTTTATAACGACATGGAAGGAGTTGCAACTAGCAGGAATAATGAATATGAAGAAATAAATTCAATGAATTCTGAATATTCCATTAATATAGTTGCATAATCTGACGATAAAAAGATTACGAGGTTCGCAAGCTTGCCTAAAAAGCAGGTCTTGAGAAGATTAAATAAATATTTTGTGAGTGAGGGAATGATGGAACAACTAAGCACACAAATTAACACTCAGATGAGTGCTGCTGAAAAATCAAGGGTAGATCAGGCCGTTGATTACTTCAATAAGCAGAATGTCCAGAACGGACGCAAAACATCCCAGGAACTGGGTAAAGATGACTTTCTTAAGTTATTGATTACACAGCTTTCTAATCAGGATCCAACTAGCCCAATGGAAAATACAGAGTTTATTTCCCAGATGGCTCAGTTTTCATCTCTGGAACAAATGACCAACATGAGTTCTTCTTTTGAAAAAATGGCAACATTTATTAATTCATCGGAAGCAAATGCAACTCTTGGTCGAACAGTTGAAATTGATGTCGGAGACACAACTGTCAGAGGAGTAGTGGAAGGAGCCACACGAGGAAATGATCCTCAGGTGCTTGTAAACGGAATGTATTACAGCATGAACAAAATTTCTACAATTTATAATAA
>JAZQOB010000002.1:0-17161 GCA_045627625.1 Treponema sp. | reverse complement strand
ATAAGTTCCCTGAAGACTCCTGGAAGACTACCAGGTTGATAGGATGCAGGTGTAAGCACAGCGATGTGTTCAGCCGAGCATTACTAATAAGTCGTGAGGCTTGACCATATTATAATTTTCATTATAATCTTTCTTCAAAACAATCCGTCTGAAGTGTGCTTCCCCCAAGAAGGAACTTACACTTTTCTTTGTATAACATTGTTAATAATGCCAGTGGCCATAGTGGAGAGGTAATACCCGTTCCCATTCCGAACACGGAAGTCAAGCTCTCTTACGCCGATGATACTGCTCTTTAGCGGGAAAGTAGGAAGTTGCTGGCTTTTTTTTCGGACGGTTAGCTCAGCTGGTACGAGCGTCTGGTTTACACCCAGAATGTCGGGAGTTCGATCCTCTCACCGTCCAAAGCCTTCTCTTTTGAGAAGGCTTTTTTTTTGTCTGAAGCGAATTTACTCCCGACATTCAACGACCTCACAGCATAGCTGCTCGGAACTTTTTTAAAGGATTTGCTATAGGGAGTATGACGGGAGTTCGATGCTATCATAGTCTTGCAATAACAGGACGAATATGAATTGAATAAAAGAAAACTATCAACCAGTGTAGGATGATAGCTTTTTTTTATTATAAACTAATTAGTAGTAATTTCGAGGGGAGGCGATTCTTCGGGTTTCTTTTTTTCGGTGAAAGCTTTTTTCAGGAGAACTGGAACAAGCATTGAAGAAACTATAATTAAAAGAATTACGGATGTGAAATATTCTGGTGTAATGAGATTTGTTGAAAGACCTTTTGTTGCAACGATTAAGGCTACTTCTCCTCGAACCATCATTCCTAAACCAATCTGAGTTGATTCCCGCCAGGAATAGCCAAGAATCTTTGAAATTCCACTACAACCAATGATTTTCGAAATACAACCAATGATTACGAACGCAACTGCAAACCAGATAAGATTCATATCCATTCCGCTGAGATCTGTTTTTAATCCGATGCTGGCAAAGAAGATTGGACTAAAGAACATATAAGAATTAATATCAATTTTTTGATTCCATATAAGATGCATCCTTTAAGCTGCATAATACGATTCCTGCAATGTACGAACCTGTAATATCTGCAATACCAAAGAACTTTTCTGCACAATATGCAAATATTAAAGCAATTCCTAATGCATAAATTGGAATACGATGGGATCTTGGATGTTTTTTATCATACCAGCTGAAAAGTTTGTAAATAACCCAACCTACTAAAACTGCACATACAAAGAACAAAATTGTTTTAAGGATAATGATTAAGTAACCACCACTTCCGGAACTAACACCTAAAACAATTGTAAGAACTATAATTCCAATTACATCATCAATGATTGCAGCACTAACGATTGTCTGTCCAACATCAGAACTAATTTTTCCAAACTCTTTTAGCACTGCTACTGTAATACTAACTGATGTAGCTGTAAGAATTGTACCAATAAACATGCTTCTGAAGAATAATGGAGTTCCCCAGCCATCAAAACCGAAGAAACACATTGCCATTACAGTTCCCATTACTAAAGGTACGAATACTCCACAACAGGCAATTAATGTTGCTTTCCCGCCTGATTTAACCAGGGATTTAATATTTGTACTTAAACCGGCAGAAAACATAATTAAAATTACGCCGATTTCTGACATATATTGTATAAATTGATTAGTTTCATTAAAGATAATATTTGTTTCAACACCACCGAAATGTTTGAACCATGGAATAAATCTCAACAAAAGACCAGCTACAATCATCCCAGCAACTTCCGGGATTCCAATTTTTCTAGCACAGATACCGAAATATTTGGCCACGAAGACGATAATACCAACAGATAGTAAAATCTGCAGTATAATTTCAGTGTTTGGTAAAGAATTCATTTTTTACGACCTATAAACTTGTGAAAAAATATTATAATTATATTAAGAAAATGTAGCAATAAGGTGAAAATGAATATAGGATATATATTATGGATGAATTTGAATTAATTAATTATTTTAGCAACAATTACCAGGAATACTGGAGAAATGAAATCAGAAGAGGCGATTGGGAAGGCTGTCAGCAATTATATGATTTACTTTCCAATGAAACTTTCAAATCAACTTATGGAGAAAATTCAAAGTTGTATATGGCTACTGACGGTGAAAGTTTAATCTGTTTTTGTGGCTTTTTGGAAAAGAAACTTGAAGCAGATTCTGAATTAAAACCTTGGATTGGTTTTGTTTATACTTTCAAAGAATACCGTGGAAATGGTTATATGAAAGAACTTATTGATTTGATTGCTTCAAAAGAAAACCTTTCAGAAGTTTATGTTTCAACTGAATGTAATGGTCTTTATGAAAAGTTTGGTTTTGAATATGTAAAGGATACTTCAGTGAATGGAGTTTCTAATCGTATTTATAAAAAAACTTTCTAATTGAGTACTTTTTCTTATATTAAAAATCTCAAATTCAGAGTAAAATAGGATTATGTGTGCAAAAATTATAAATCCTATTTTACCTGGATTCTATCCAGATCCGTCTGTATGTGAAGCAGACGGCTTTTTTTATCTTGTAAATTCCACTTTTTCTTATTTTCCTGGTCTTCCTATTTTCAGAAGTAAAGACTGTGTTAAATGGGAACAGATTGGAAACATTATTGACCGCAGAACTCAGTTAGATTTTTCTAATCAGGGAGTTTCTCGTGGTTTATTTGCTCCAACAATCCGTTATCATGAAGGAAAATTCTACTGTGTATGTACTCAAGTTGATAAAATCGGAAATTTCTTTGTTACTGCTGATAAACCAGAAGGCCCTTGGTCAGATCCTGTAATTATCGAAGGTGCAGAAGGTATTGATCCATCTTTATTCTTTGATGATGATGGAAACTGCTGGTATATTGGTACCAGACCTGCTCCTGAAGGTGTAAAATGGAATGGTAACTGGGAAATCTGGATTCAGAAGTTAGATATTACTACTGGTAAACTGCTTGGTGAATCTAAAGGAATCTGGCGTGGTGCATTAAAGAATTGTGTTTGGCCAGAAGGTCCTCATATCTATAAAATCAACGGAAAATATTATCTTATTCATGCTGAAGGTGGTACTGGTCCTGAACATGCTGTTTGTGTTGCTCGATGTGATACTATTGATGGTGAATGGGAAGGTAAAAAAGCAAATCCTATTTTGACACATCGTCACCTTGGAATGGGTGCAGGTGTTGTTTATGTTGGACATGCTGATTTATTCAAAGATAGCAATGATCGCTGGTGGATGGTATGTCTTGCATCTCGTCCATATAGCAATGATAAAAATGGCCCAAGATTCTGTAATATGGGTCGTGAAACTTTCCTCGTTCCAGTTAAATGGGAAGATGATTGGCCTTTAGTTAGCTGGGAAACAGGTCTCGTTGAAAATGCTTACGACAATTTTGGTCATGTTGCAAAAAGAACTCATGATGATGCTGATGCATGTTTCTTCCCAAATATTGATGACTTCAATTCAGACAAACTTGATGCTTACTGGTTAAGTTTAAGAGATAGAGATGATGATTTTATCAATTGTACTGAAAATCCTGGTGCATTGAGAATTTATGGGTCAAATGAATTAACAAGCAGCGATCAGACATCTTTTGTTGCTCGCAGACAGAATGGTTTCAGCTACGAAGCTAGTACTTGGGTTGAAACTAATTTTGTAAATGAAGGTGATTGTGCTGGTATTTGTTGTTTCCAGAGTGAAAACTTCAATTACAGACTTCAGTTGATTTACAAAAACAAGATTGTTGCAATTCAGCTTATTAAGGCAGCAGGTGCAGAAGACGAAATCATCAAGGAAGAAGTTGTTGATGGTGGAAACAAGCAGTGCAAAATGGTATTGCGGGTAGTTGCTGAAAAACAGAGTCTTTGCTTCCAGTATGGTGTTGATGAAAAGAATTTAAATGTTCTTGCTGAAAATCAGGATGGAACAATCTTGAGTGTTGAAAAAGCCGGTGGTTTTGTTGGAACAATTATTGGTATGTTCGCTGCAAGAAAAAATCAGAATGGTCCAAAAGATTTCTATGCTGATTTTGACTGGTTCAAATACGATTCTGACACAAGCGTTTGGATTGATAAATAATTAGGTAATTAAAATGAACAATACATTTTTCACAAAAGGAATTTATAGTTCCAATATGGTTCTCCAGCAGAATCGTACTGGTTCTATTTTTGGAAAGACTGCTTCAAATTCAGAAGTTAAAATGAATTTCAGAAATAAAACTGAATCAACTGTGAGTGATAATCAGGGAAACTGGAAAATTGAATTTAATCCAGGTGAATCTGGCGGACCTTTTGATTTAGAATTAATTTCATGTGGTGAAAAAATCCTTTTTGAAAATGTAATGGTAGGGGAAGTTTGGGTAAGTTCGGGACAGTCTAATGCCCAGCTTCCTCTTGAACGCCTTCGTTACAAATATAAAGATGAATTTTCTCTTCCAGAAAATACTAATGTGAGAATCATTACGATTCCTATTTCTTATTCTTTTGATGGTGAAAAAGATTCTGTTGAAAATCCAAATTGGCTTGTAGCAAATCCAGAAAATCTTGGAAAACTTTCAGGAACTTCTTATTTCTTTGCTAAAACTTTGAGTAAAGAGCTTGGAGTTCCTGTTGGTATTATTAATGCAAGTCAGGGTGGTTCCCCAATAGAATCCTGGGTAAATGAACAGGTACTTAAAAATTTAAATAAAACCCAGTTATTAAAACAAATTGAACGATGGCGTAAAGCTGATGAAATTAAAAATGTAAAAACATCAGTAGCAGCTTCTCAGTCAAAATGGGATGAAGAACTTCAAAATGAAGATATTGGAAGAATTGAAGCCTGGGAAAAAATTCCTTTTGAGAAGATTGAAAATTCCTGGGAAGATGCAATAATTCCTGGAGATATGCCTGATTTTGGTGAAAAAGCTGGTGTTTTATATCTTAAAAAAGAAATTGAGATTACAGAAAGTGAAGCTGAAAAATTGAATAGTTCAAACACACGAATTTGGATGGGTACTATTCAGGATGCGGATCAAATCTGGATTAACGGTGTTTTCTGTGGATCAACAGGCTATTCTTATCCTCCAAGACGATATTTTGTTCCAAAAGGTACTTTTGTTAAAGGAAAGAATACAGTTACTGTACGAGTTCAAAAAAATGGTATGGGACCAATTCGATTCTTTGAAGAAAAGCCATACTTTATTTTTACAGAGGATGTAGAAATTCAGCCTTCCATTACACGAAATCTTGAACCTTTTTCAGGAAAAACTTCTCCAGATGGAATAAAAATTTATTTGTCTGGAAAATGGAAGAAATGTAGATGTTGCGAAAAAACACCTCGCCCTGGAGAAATGTTCTTTGAATGGGAACCTACAGCTTTGTTTAATTCAATGCTGGCTCCTGCTTTTAATTATGGTGTTTCTGGTGCTTTATGGTATCAGGGAGAATCTAATGCAGGCAGATTCAATGAATATAAAGATTTATTAAAAGCTATGGCAGGACTTTGGCGACAGAAATTTTCTTATTCTCCAAAAAATATGCCTTTGATTGTTGCTCAGCTTCCAAACTGGGCAGATGGCCATGGAAAGGATTATAAATTTGAAATTGAAGATTGGGCAGAATTAAGACAGTCTCAATTTGATGCAGTAAAAGAACTTGAAAATGCAGCTTTGGCAGTTTTAATTGATGCAGGAGAATGGAATGATTTGCATCCTGAATCAAAGAAAACGGTAGGGCAGAGAGCGGCTTTCCAGGCATTAAGAATTGCATATAGCAAACAGAATAACGCAGCTCCTTATGTTCGAAATGTTTGTAAAAATGAAAAATCATTACGGGTTCAATTTGAATGTGGAACTTCAGAGTTAAAGGCTTACAAGGTAAGTTGTGATTGTGCTGATTTTAATTCGGAAGCTGAAGAAGTATTTGGTTTTGAACTGATTAATGCCGAGGGCGGTGTTGTGGCTTCCAATGCTAAATTAATTTCGAAGGATGAAGTTGAAATTTCTACTGTTGAAGATTTGAATACTGTTAAAGAAGTTAGATATTTATGGAAAAATAATCCATGGATTGTAAATCTTTACTCAAATGAAACTTTGCCGGCAGTTCCATTTAAATTTTTTCTTTAATATAAATAAATAGTTCTTAAGTATTTATTAAAATCTGAAGGATTTCTAAAAATTAAGTTGAAAACAATTAAACGGAAGTTTATAATAGTAGAAAGGTAAAAAATCAAATGAATCCTTCAGAAGCACTTGAAAAATTATTGCCATCATATGAACGCTATTACAATATTAAACGCGATGATGTGACTTCTCCATTTAAAGCAGAGGCTGAGTTTCATTCCCATAGTGAACAGTATGTTCTTATTAAAGCCGCAAAAATTGCTGAAATGGATACAAATGAATTCGTTTATTTTGCAACTACCGATAATTTAAATCTTGAACAGTTTATAGAATATGATCGAATTGCCTGGGAAGCTGGAATCAGTAAAGTGAATCCTGTGGAAGGTCATAGAAATTCAGATGTAACACTTATCATTTTATGCAATTCCATTGAGGAAGAAGCAGCAAAACAACTTAAAAAATCAAAACATTCAAAATCATATAAATTTGGAATTAGGGGTTATAGTAACTACAGTGTAGTTGCTTTAAGTCTTAATGACGGAAAGACAACTTGTAATCGGTTTGGAAAGAATTTCCGAAAACTGGTGGCAGGAGTTTTGAAGTCAAAATAAATTAGTAACTATTTTTTCATAGGAGAAAAAAAAGAAATGTTAGCATTAGGTATTATTATTGCTGCAGTAGCTTTACTTTTCGTTGGTTATGTTTTCTACGGAAAGTGGCTTTCTAAACAGTGGGGAATCGATGAAAACATCGAAACTCCAGCTAAAAAAATGCCAGATGGCGTTGACTATGTTGAAGCTAAACCAGCTGTATTGATGGGACATCATTTCTCTTCAATTGCTGGTGCAGGTCCAATCAATGGTCCAATTCAGGCTGCTATCTTCGGATGGGTTCCTGTATTCTTGTGGTGTGTAATCGGAGGTATCTTCTTCGGTGGTGTACACGATTACGGTGCTTTGTTCGCTTCTGTTCGTCATGACGGTAAATCTGTTGGTGAAATCATTAAATCATCAATGGGTAAAAGAGCTAAGAAATTGTTCATCATTTTCGCTTTGCTCGTATTGATTCTTGTAATTGCTTCTTTCGTAAACGTAGTAGCAGGTACATTCTTCTCTGTAATTCCTGAAGGTGGAAAAGCATTCGGATTTACATTGAATCCTACAAACAATCAGACAACAGCTATCATTTCTGTATTGTTCATTGTACTCGCTGTAATTTACGGTATTCTCACAACAAAATGTGGAATGAAAGTTCTCCCAGCTACAATCATTGGTATTGTTGGTATTATTGCAATTGTAATTTTCGGTCTTAATGTTGGTTTCATCATGAACCGTACAGCTTGGATCATTTTCGTATCTGTTTATATCGCAGTTGCTTCTTTGATTCCAGTTTGGATTATGCTCCAGCCTCGTGACTACCTTTCATCATTCCTTCTTTATGCAATGATCGCTATTGCTTTAGTTGGTATTTTGATTGGTGCTTTCACTGGTTCAGCTACATTCGAAATTCCTGCATTCGCAGGATGGAAAGTTGGTAACAGCTTCATGTTCCCAACATTGTTCATTACAGTAGCTTGTGGTGCTTGTTCAGGTTTCCACTCATTAATCGCTTCTGGTACAACTTCTAAACAGCTCGATAACGAAAAACATGCTCGTGCTATTGGTTACGGTTCTATGTTAATCGAATCTGCACTCGGTATCATTTCTTTGATCGCTGTTGGTGTAGTTTGGGCAAACAAAGGAAACTATGGTTCTCCATCTGCAATCTTTGGTGCTGGTATTGCTACATTGTTCGGTAAAGAAGGTTCTGGTGTTTATAACACAATTTCAGCTCTCCTTACACTTGCTGTATCTGTATTCGCTTTGACATCTCTTGACTCAGCTACTCGTTTGAGCCGTTTCATGTTCTCTGAACTCTTCCTTAAAGAAGATGAAGCTACATGGAAAGATGCTTCTGGTATTCGTAAAGTATTAGCTCACCCATTATTCGGTACATGTTTGATGGTTGTAGTTGGTGCTACACTCGGATTCCTCAAACTCTCTGCAATCTGGGCTCTCTTTGGTGCTGCTAACCAGTTGTTGGCTGGTATCGCATTGCTCGCAGTTGCTGCATGGCTTGGTCAGGTTGGAAAGAACAACAAAATGTTCATTATTCCAATGATCTTCATGTTAGCTGCTACATTGACACAGCTCATCATTACTGTTGTTCAGAAAGTTGGAGCAATGGTTAAAGGTGCTGAAGGTGCAATGTTCTGGGGTAACTGGTTCCAATTAATCTTCGCTTCTGCTATGGTTGTACTTGCTGTAATCCTCGTAATCGAAGGTATTCAGACATTTGTAAAACAGGCAAAGGCTAAATAATTGGTATTAACTAATTGATTCTAAATAAAAGAAAAAAATAGTTAGGAACCTGATTCCGAAAGGAATCAGGTTTTTTTGTTTAAAATCTTTTGCAGGAAAATATATTTTGAATAAAAAAAAGGATGTCCAAATTGGACATCCTTTTTATGAAAGACAGTTTTATTTATTCCTGACCATTCCAACAGTAAGTACAAAGCTTACAGTGATCAAGACCTGTACTATCAAGCATATCATCCAAACGATGATAGCGAAGAGTTGTAAAGTGGAGTTCCTTACGAATTTCTTCTACCATTTTTTCGTATTTAGGATTATCTGGATCACAATATTCCTGAAGTACTTCATTACTTACATTTGGACCTTCAAATTTTTCGATAACTCGTCTTGTAATCAAATCCATTTCTGATTTAGAACGGCTGAAGTTTAAGTATTTACAACCGTAAACCAATGGTGGACAAGCTGGGCGAATATGAACTTCTTTAGCACCACTCTGATAGAGGAAGTCAGTAGTTTCGCGAAGCTGTGTACCACGAACAATTGAGTCATCAATCAAAAGAATACTCTTGTCTTTAATTAACTGTTCAACAGGAATAAGTTTCATATGAGCAATTAAGTTTCTCTGTGCCTGGTTTGTAGGCATGAAAGAGCGAGGCCAAGTTGGAGTATATTTAATGAATGGGCGAGTAAATGGAATGCCTGCTTCGTTTGCGTATCCTACAGCATGTGCTGTACCAGAATCTGGAACACCAGCAACACAGTCAGGATGGACAGAATCTTTATCACGCATTGCAAGATATTTACCACAATTGTAACGCATAGCTTCAGTGTTTACGCCTTCATAAGTTGCAGTAGGGTATCCGTAGTAAATCCAGAGGAAAGTACAAATCTTCATTTTTTCCTGGCGAGGTTGAAGAATCTTAATTCCGTCAGAAGTCATCAAAACAATTTCTGCTGGTCCTAATTCATATTCATCTTTATATCCAAGATTAATATAAGCAAAGTTTTCGAAAGAAGCACAATATGCACCTTCTTTTTTACCAATCTGAATAGGAGTTCTTCCCATTTTATCGCGGGCACAGTAAATTCCTTCTGGAGTCATAACAAGCATTGTCATAGATCCCTGAACTTTCTGCTGAACATTTCTAATACCTTCAAGAATTGTTTTTTTCTGATTCATCAAGGCAACAACTAATTCAGTCTGATTAATTTCGCTACCACTCATTTCAAGGAAATGAACACCATTAGAATCTAAAACTTCTTTAACAAGTTCATCTTTGTTAGCAACAAGACCTACTGTAGTAATTGCATAACTTCCAAGATGAGAATGAACAAGAAGAGGCTGTGGTTCATAATCACTAATACAACCAATTCCAAGTTTTCCATGAAGTTCTTCAATATCTTTTTCGAATTTTGTACGGAAAGGGGAGTTTCTGATGTTATGGATAGACTTATCAAATCTCCCTTCATCAGTGTATACTGCAAGTCCGCCACGACTTGTACCAAGGTGAGAATGATAATCTACACCAAAAAATAAGTCCAAAGAACAATCGGTTTTAGATGCTACACCAAAAATGCCGCCCATTTTTTTCCTCTTATGATTTCAAAAAATATAAAGTAGTATAATGATTTTTACCCAATTTTTCTAGAAGAATTAAATATTAAATTTCATTAGTTTTAAGATATTTTTTTCTTAAATGTATGAACATGAAAGCACAAACAATTGAAGAAAATAAAGATCCAGTTGTTGCTGCTAATCCCATTGGGAATAAAGATTCAGGGAAAAAGACAGAAGCTAAATAAGCACCGGGAATTCTAAATATCAAAATTGAAAGTACATTATGAATAAATGCATACATTGATTTTTTGCAGGCACAGAAATAACCGCTAAAGCTAAAATGAATAGCAGCAAAAACACAGTCAAAAACATAAGAGTGAATGTATTGAGTTCCCAAAATAATAACATTCTGATCTTTTGAAAACATTGAAATAATTGATTCTGCAAAAAACTGGAATAAAACCGCGAAAATAAGCCCTGTAGAGACGCTAATAAGCATTCCCTGGAGTAATGTCAATTCTGCCCGTTTTGGTTTACCAGCGCCGTGATTTTGAGCTGCCAGGGCCGAAATTGAAGAAAGCATAGCAGATGGAAATAAAAACAGGAAGCAAATAATCTTTTCAACAACACCAACAGCAGCGGCAACATTTACTCCTCGTTTGTTTGCAATGATAGTAATAACTAAAAAAGAAACCTGAATGAATCCATCTTGAGCGGAAACAGGTAATCCAATTTTAATAATTTCTTTAGAATCAGTTTTATCAGCTTTAGAATTTTTTGTAGAAATGTCCTGTTTTTTTGCCATCTTCTTAAAAGCAATTAAGGAAATAGCAACACTGATTGCCTGGGAAAGAACAGTTGCAATTGCAGCTCCTCCAGCCTGCATTTTGAAAATACCCATAAAGATATAATCAAGAATGATATTTATTACACAACAGATAGTAATGTATATCATTGGGCTTTTAGAATCTCCCAAACCTCTGTAAACAGCCGCAATAACATTGTATGCAGTAATAAAAGGAATACCTGCAAAACAAATCCAAAGATAAATTTTTGTCTGAGAAACGGCTTCTGGTGGAGTAGAGATAGCATTAACTAAAAGGGGACAGAAGAGAATTGTTATAAAAGTAAAAATGAGAGCAGTAACGATAAAAACAATGGAGGTACTGGAAATAAGGGATTTAATTTTTTCTTTATTTCCTTCTCCAACTGCACGACCAATTAGAACTGTAGAACCCATTGCAAGTCCAATAATAATTACAGTAATCATGTGCATGATCTGGCTGCCAATTGAAACGGCTGTAATAATATCTGGACCATTAAACTGACCGGCTATAAAAAGATCGGCCATTCCATATAAAGTTTGTAAAAAGTTTGAAAAAAGGAAAGGAAGTGAAAAACGAATTAAATTCTTAAAAACACTTCCTTCTGTGAGTTGATTTTCCATGAGCATATAATACCGAATTTAATTAATTGATTAAAGTTCGCTGAAACGGCGGCAATGTTTTAAATGCTTTTCTTCGTAAAGTAATTTATCAGCATTTGAAAGAAGACTAACCAGAGAACTTCCAAATGCTAAGTCTACAGCACCAACACTGATAGAAATTGTAAATGGAAGTTCAAAATCTTCAGAGAACTTTTTACACAAGGTATCAATTTTCTTTCTTGTAGCAGGAACGCGATTTAAAAGCATACCACTGGCAACAACAGCAAATTCATCACCACTTATACGACCAATAATATCACTGTTACGGAATACCTTTTTAAGAACTTTAGCCTGAACCTGAATTGCTTTGTCACCCATTTTATGGCCATAAGTATCATTAATCTGTTTTAGACCATCCATGTCGGCAAAGAAAATTACACCAGCATTGCTCATTTCCTGAAGGATATCAAGAGTTCGCTGACCTAATTCCATAAAGCCTCGACGGTTAAGAAGGCCTGTTAATTCATCAGTTTTTGCTAAATCAGAAAGATGATCAACTTCTGTAGAAAGTTCTTCTGCTTGAATAAGTTTCTGGGTATATTCAAAACTCTGAGAAATAGAAGAACTAATCATCTTCAAATAAACCTGATAACTAGGGAATCGGTGTGTCTGAAGTTTTCCTGTAAGATAACCAAAAACTGCTTCACCAGCAAAAATAGGGTGAATAATATAACTACCTGCAGTTTCAACTTCTTCTTCTGGTGGGAAAATTCTTTCTGAAGTATTAAAAATTGTTTTAGGATTAAAAACATTTTTACCAGAAATATTTTCGGCATACATAGCAAGTTCAACAGTTTCAGGAAGATGTGCAACCTGATCCTTTGAAATATAGACAGGAGAATCAAAAAGATTAATAAAAAGTGAATCTAATTGAGCCTGTCCAGCAAGGAAAGTCAGATTATAGAAATATTGACGAAGAGTATTAGAACCACGAATCATATCAAGAATTGTGGTAATATTCATTTTTTCATTAATATTGTTTTCGTAGGAATCCAGTAACTGTGCGATTTTATCTGATTCAAGAACAGTTTCTTGCTCTGTGTTGTAGTAGAAAGATTCATGATTATCAACAGGAATACAACCGCAGCTTTGTCGGAACATAGCCATTGGATGGAAAGTATTTACCTTTTCGATTTTTTCACCATTCAAAACTTTATAGGCAAGTTCTGCACAGGTTGTTCCCTGAGAATAAATATTCTGTTCAATTGTAGTAAGTTTACTCTCTGCAAGATAAGCAACAGGGGAATTGTCAAAGCCTGTAACTTTTACATCTTTTGGTACATTTAATCCTAGTTCTTTAAGACCTTTAATAGTACCAATGGCCATATTATCATTTGCACAAACGACAGCATCAAAAGTAATCTGTTCTTTGGATGTAAAGTGATCTTTGATATAGTCAAATGCACCAAAATCACAGAAAAAACCATCCATAACATAGTCAGGATTAAATTCAAGGCCATTTTTACGGAGAGCTTCTTTGTAGGCTTCGAATCTTTCAAAAGCTTCTGCTGAGTTAGTACTGTTAGCAGACATGAAAGCAATTTTTTTGCAGTTGTGATGATTTTTTAAGTGAGTGACAATATCATTAATTGCTTTAAAACAATCAACCTGAACAACATAGGAATTTGCAAGATTCAAATCCATTGCACTGCAAATAACAGGTCGAGAACCAAATTTAATAAAGTTTTTCTGAAGTTGTTTAATTGTACGTTTTACAGTGTAAAGTCCAGCGGGAATAATATATCCGTCAATCTCTTTTGCAGCGAGCCAATCAACAGTAGTCCAGAACTGGTAATCATAAAGTCCTGTATCATTGTGTTGAATTTGAGTCTGTGCAATAATTAATTTAACATCCTTATCAGAAAAGTAATCCATGATACCATCAAGAAAATCCTGACAGTATTCAATTGTAAAGGACGGAACAAGAACTGCAATCTTCTTCATAATAACCAATTTATGATAACATAGGATTATGAATTTTTCCACAAAAAATATATACTAGAATAAGATAGAAAAGAGGATAAAAATGGAAATTAAATCAGTTGCAATTATAGGATTAGGTGCAGTAGGCGCAGTTGTTGGAGAACAATTAAACAAAATTCTTGGAAAGAATTTATCTGTAATTTTAGATGAAAAGCGCAAAGCAAATTATGAAGCAAAAGGAATTTTTATTAATCAGGAAAAACAGGCTTTTAATTATGTTGTTCCTTCTGCTCTGTCCCCAGTGGATTTAGTTATCATTGCTACAAAAAATCTTCAGATAAAAGAAGCAATTGAAGGAATTAAAAATTGTGTGGGTTCAGAAACAATGATTTTATCTTTGCTTAATGGTATTCAGTCAGAAAGAGATTTGGAACAGGCCTTTTCTCCCGAAAATGTTTTGTACGGTTTTATAATTGATTTACAGTCTATTAATCTTAGTGGAAATATAACTTGCACAGGAAAAGGACGAATAGTTTTTGGTGAAAAAAATAATCAACAGACACCAAGAATTCAGGCAGTAAAAGAGCTTTTTGACAAGGCTGGAGTAAAATATGTGGTGCCAGAAAATATTCAGCTGGAAATGTGGAAAAAATTCTTAATTAATACAACCTTTAATTCACTTGGAGCTATTACCCGCTCAACTTACGGTGGTCTTGGAGTTGAAGTGATGAAATCTGCGGCAAGAAAAATTGGTTATGAGGTAATAGAAATTGCAAATGCAGAAGGAATTCCTTTAACAAAGCAGATGCTGGAAGATGACATTATTCAGAACAGTAAATATGATGTGTTGGGAAAATGTTCCATGTTGCAGGATGTAGAAGCGGGCAGAAGAACTGAAAACGATTATTTCTGTGGAACTATTGTGGCTCTTGGAAAAAAACATAACATTCCAGTGCCTTACTGTCAGTTTTTAGGTGAATTGCTGACAGGGACAGAGGAAGTTAGGGAAATAAAGGAAAAAGCTTCTAGTCAGAAAGCTTAAGACTTATATTGTTTTCTTCAAACATTTTATCCAGGCGCTTGTAGTAGCGTAAGTATGCCCAGCGTTTGATTCCTTTTAAGTACTGCTTTGTAAAATATGGAAACTGAATTGATTCATTTTTTGCAGTTGCTTCAATATGATAATCTCCATTAATTTTCCAGTTATTTAAAAGGCCTATGCTGATGGCACTGGTTGGACAGTTGAAGGAACATCGAACACAGAGTGCACAATTTGTTCCAAAAGAAAACTTTTCATCCTGAAATTTAATGTTATCCAAAGGACAGATTTTTACACACTTCATACATTTGATACATTTTTTAGTATTAACCTTCATAAAAGGTCCCTGAAGCTGTGCATAAATCCATTCAATTCTTACGATAGGAACAAACCATCCTTTAATTGGACTGCGTTTTACTTTTTCTACGAGGCCATTTTCAATCTGGGAAGCATTTAATCTGGCAAGAGCATCTGCATAGATATATTCACTTTTTACCATTTCGGGGCTGTGGCGGAAAATCATATTGTATGGCATAACAAAATGTCTTTCGCAGATGAATTTATAATTCTTTTTTTCCATGAATCGTAAAATTTTCTGGGAAGAATAATTGTTAAATCCAAGACCTTCACCACTGGTTTTAGCTACAAAAACCTTTTTTGCTTCTCCAGTAATTTCTGGAAGCTTTTTACAGAAATCAGTAAAGACTTTAGGAGCATTAAAACCATGAACCGGATATCCCAATCCTACTAAATCGTAATCATTTGGATTTGGAATAGGAGTATCTGGAGAGAGATGTGCTACTTCAAAAACTTCTGTTTCGTATTTTGTAAAATATTTTTTATATAAATTAGCAACCAGTAAAGAGTTACCTGTTCCCGAAAAAACATAAAAAATCGCTTTTGGCATTTTAGTTTCCTGTTATCGTTGAATTAGAGTTTTTCAACTGGTTTAAACATGTCGTCATCTTCATACTCATCATATGGATAAACATTGTTAACTTCATCTTTAGAGTGGGTATCGTACCAAACCTGAGCATAGAATGGAACTTTCGCTGCGACTCCATCAAAAGCCCAAGGAGTTGCTTCACAACATTCAGGACACCAGAAACCAGCTTTGAGAACTGTAAAAGGAGTTGCTTCGAAAGTGTGATTATTATGGCATTTCCACTGAATTTTTGAGTGAAGATCGCCTTTTTTCATTTCTGTTGAAACAACAGATCCCGCTCTGTATTCTGCTGCGGCTTTTAAATCTTCAAGACAAAGTTCGCTGTCTGGTTTAGATTCATCATAACCATGATTTAACTTAAATCTATCGGCTTTAGATTCATCTTTAACATCATTGTAATCAATTGGACCTTCTGGAGTCTGACCTTTTGCAAAAACAGGATAGTTTTCCCAGGTTGAAGGAATTGCATCATAAGCTTCCTGTCCACCAAAGAATGCATCTATTCGACCTTTTTTGCCAGTTTTAATCCAATGCTGAGGAGCATTTGAATTTGTAAGAAGTCGTTCAATGGCAAGTTTTCGAATAAGTCCTGCAGGTACAATGGCTCCCAGTTTGTAATACCAGAGAGATTTTGACATTCTTTTCCAGAAAAGAGCAGAAGATTCTTTGCGGTAATCAAGCCATTTATCCAGAATATGAGTGTCGGTGTACCAAACTCCATGGAAGTTTCTAGGAATATTCCAGTTTGGTTTGAAGAATTTTTCAGTTCCTGCACCCATTAATTTAAATCCATAGTTGAAGGTTTCGTAGCCAGTTTCGCGACAACTTGCTCCACCACCAATGTTATAATCATTTTTCCAGAAACCATCCAATTCATTGTTCAAATCTTTTTCAACAAGATGCTGAATCATTAAACCTGAATCTTTATCTGTACACCATTCAAAAGGAGCATTCCAGCAAGTGTGGAACATAAGACCATCGTTCATATTGTTTGTAAGGAAATATTTATGATAAACGGCAGTTTGTCTTAATACAACCCAATTTTTAAGTCCGCTTTCGAGAACATAGCGTTCCCCTTTGATTTTTGCAGCAGAATAATAATCGTAGGCACTGGACATAACAGGATCTCCCATTCTGGCCCAAGGGTGATGGTAATCGCGGTTTCCATAAACAGCAACGGTTGAAATATGAACTAACTTGATTTCGTCAGCTCGTCCTGAGTTTTTGATTGCATCTACAATATTTTTAGTTCCAACATAGTTAGTATTAAATGCATTTTCTGGGTTATGGTCAGCTTTAGGTGGAATAACAGCTCCACAGTGAATAACATAATCAGAACCTTCTACAAGCTGTGCAACTTCATCATAGTTTTTTAAGTCACCACGAATAACCGAAATTCTTTCTTTACCCTGTTTTAAGAGGTCTCTGAAAAATTTTCGATAGTGTTTTGTCTGATTATAAACAAAAAGTTTCAACTGGAAATTATTTGAAGAAGAAAGAAGATGAGCAACAACTTCTCCACCCATAGCGCCATCTGAGCCTGTTACGGCAATTACAATTGGTTTACTCATAATATAAAAATTATATAGTATTTTAGGTCAAAAAAAAAGACTTCTGAAACCAGAAGTCTTTCATGAGCTATGATGGACGAAAACCTAGCAAGCGACGGCCTTGGCCGGAAAAATGCTCGAGGAGCATTTTTAGCGCGCTTCGGCAACACATATTGTGTTGC
>JAZQOB010000001.1:0-46116 GCA_045627625.1 Treponema sp. | reverse complement strand
AACTCCTTCAGGAACTTCCGTTGTACCTTCTGGTATAACAACCGAAGTAATTTTATTTCCTTTACAATATAGAACAGCACCATTACAACAAGGAGAAGCATTCTCTCTGGTAAAACTAATTTTTTCCCAGTCTGTCTGAGTTCCAAGATAATATACATTCACAAGATTTGGACAGTATTCAAAAGCATCAGCCATAAAAGTTTTAATATAAGCAGGAATTGTAATTTCTTTTAATGAATAATTATATCCAAAAGCACCTTCATTAATTAACGAACAAACACCATTTTCTGCAAATTCTACTTTTACAATATTTGTTCGCATATTTTCCCCAACAGAAGAACTAGAAGGATTAAATAAATATGGAGGAATATGCTTTACACCAGCTCCAATTTTTACTGTTGTTCCATCACAATCCTTACCTGCCGCTGTAAAAATTCCGTTATGAAAAATAAGATTTGATTTTAAGTCTACCGCATTATAATCAATTTCTTTTACTTTTCTACAGTTTCTAAAAGCATCTTCGCCAATTATAGTAATCTGAGTTGGAATTGTAATTTTTTCAGCATTTACACCAGCATAAATTCCTGTTGGAATAGTTGTAATACTAGAATCAAAATTAATATCAGTTACAAGTTTTCCATTAATGTATAAATCAGAACCTTCATTACAAGGGTTTGAACTATATTCATTAAAAGAAATATCATACCATTCTGCAGTAGTTCCAGGATATCTTACAATATTGATATTTGCAGATCTAAATGCATTTCTACCAATAGTTTTAACAGTTTTTGGAAGAATAAATTCCTCTGTCTTAAGGGCACTAGAAAAAGCATCTTCTTCAATAACACTACATACTGTAGTTGCAGCAAAAGTTACTTTTTTAACACGAGAATTAGCAAACATTCCTCTAGGAACTTTCTTAACTCCAGCCCCAATTTTAATTTCAAATCCACCTTCCGAAGCCCCTTCTCCACAACCTTTAAACGGAGCATTATAATTATCAACTGTAAGTTCTTCCGAATCAAATATAACTTCTTCTAATTTAGACTTACTATAAGAATATCCTTTAGCAAATGCACTGCTGCCAATTTTTTTAAGACTTGCAGGAAGTTCAACTCTTTTAATATCAGTACAATCTTCAAAAGCTCTATTTCCAATTTCTGTACAAGTTGAATTTGGAGCAAATAATACTTCACTTATATAATATGAAACTCCACTTTTTGCAAAATATTCAGGAATTTTTGTTACTTTATTACCAAAAACAACTTTAACTCCGTTTCCTTTACTTCCCATACCAGAGAAATAATCAGTACCACTAGATTTAAAACTTATTGCCTTAGAAGAATTATAATAAAGAGTTTCTACGTTAATAAGATTTCTCAGGGAATCCGTATTAATTGATTCAACATTTTCTGGAATAGTAACAGTTTTAATACTTGTACAATAGCCCAAAGCATATTTATTAATAGTAATTGCAGTAGTATCCTCAGGGAAAGTTACATCAGTTACCAGTTGATCGCCCATAACATATAAATCTGCTTCATAATGTAAAGGCCCTGAATCATATTCAGTAAAAGTAATTTTAGAACACCAATCTTCAAAAGAACCTTCGTAATAAACTTTTTCTAGATTATAAGAAAATGGATTACTGTAGAATGTTGTAACCGAAGAAGGAATATATACTTCTGTCAATTTAGAACAGCTGGCAAAAGCATTTTGACCTATTGAAGCACAAACAGAATTTTCTTCAAATATTAATTTAGAAATATTATTTGTAGAATATGTTGAACAGCGGAATATATTATCAGGAAGAGCCTGAACTTTATTTCCAACTGTTACAGTTACACCATCAGAATCCCCTTTAATAGACGAAAAAGGATAATTTACTACTGTAGAAGAAACCGCATTATAATAAATATTCTTTACTTTAGGCAAAGCAGGGAATGAGCTCTTAATTACAGAAACAGATTCTCCAATTGTAATAGATTCAATACTTAAATTCTGGAAACACTTGTTAGAAATATCTACTTCCGAAGAATTAAAAACAGCATCCTTTAATAACACTCCGTTCAAATATAAATTAACACCATTTGCATTTGAATTTGGGTAAGAGCTGCTATATGAACTTGGAATTGAATCAATTAATTCGCACCACTGATCAAAAGTTCCAGCAAAATAAATATCAGAAAAACTAGTACTTCTAAAAGCAGTAGAAGCAATAGTCATTTCAGGATACAGATTTATTTTTGTTAAAGATAAACAACTACAAAAAACAGAATCTTCAAGATTTTTACAGTCTTCTGCAATAGTTACTTCTTTAAGATTAGAACAACCATAAAATGCCTGATTTTTAATTACAGAAAGCTCAACATTTTCTCCAATACTTTCAAGATTTGATGCATAAGCAAAAGCATAATCACGAACAGTTGTTACACTTTCAGGCAAATTAATATTCTGAATATTACTATTATAATAGAAAGCATATTTTCCTACTGTTGTACAAACAGAATCCTCAGGGAAAACTATTTCTTTTACATTCAGGTAATTATGGTAAAAGAAATAATCTGGAATACATTCAACTTTATTTCCAAAATAAACCGTTACACCACCACTTGTTGATCCAGTTCTTGAATAAGAATATGGTGAATTAGTCATAACCGCATTAATACAATTAATATACAACTCTTTCAGGTTAGACATATAAGTAAAAGCAGAATTGGAAATAGATTCAACACTTTCTGGAATAGTTAAAGAAATAATGTTTTCAAAATTTGCCAAATCGCTTGTAAATGAAGTAAGCTTTGTACAACCTGTTAAATCTAATTTGTACTGTACTTTAGTATTTTTTGATAAAACAGTTTTTAATGATTTTAATAACGAAGAACTTTCATCTTCAATATGAATAATTAATTCACCTGAATTAAATTCTTTTATTACTTCATCTAACTGAGCTACAGTCCCTGTAAATTCATTACCCCATTTTGGATAAAGTGTAATGCTATTGCTTCCAAAAGTATTAATTTGTGTTACAGCATCTCCTGTTAATTCTGGATTTAAGTACCAGCCTTCAAAACTCAAAACACTTTCAATATCTTCTGCCACAGGAAGAGTAATAACTTCTGAGTCTTCGTTATCAAAAGTTGTTACAATGTCAGCTCCTGCCTTAAAGGTGTATGCTCCTTTGGCATAAGTGATAGTTCGGGTTGTAGTAATTTCATTTACTTGTGAAATAGTTGTTTCACCAGTACTGATTTTATTATCAATTACAATGGCAGTATCATGATAAAAGTTTAAGAATCTATCTCGTGAATCATACAAAAAGACTTTGATAAAATAGTTACCGGCAGGTATGCTTAATTTTTCGTAGTAAATTTCACCATCTTCCACAGAGAAAGTCTGAGTATCAATAACAGTTCCATCTGGATCTTTAATATCTTTACTTAATACTAAAGTTGCTTTTACAACTGCAGCAGGAAGTTTTAATTTAAAAGAAAGACCTCCAGTTCCATTTTCTAAATCAAGAGATTGCATACTAAGATATAGGGAAATTTTGTTTTCTCCTGCAACAATTTCCAAAGTCTTTGTAGCATAATAAACAGTATTGTTTCTTCTTGCTTCAAGTACAAAAGTCCAGGTTCCTTTTTCTACCTCAAACTTCTGTGCTCTTAACTCTTTGCTGGATGAAAAAGTTCCAAAATTTTTTGTTTCTTCTCCAAAGATTCCAGAAAAAATCCAGGTATCAAAATAGTCACTTCCAAGAGTAGTTGGTGGTAAAACAGTTCTACCCTCTTCATCATTTATATTAACTGACAGAAAAGCAGGTTTATTGTCAGAAATTTTTTTAACTTCTAGATTACAGGCGCTGAATAATACTAAGCCTAAAAAAAGACTGATAATTTTAATTACTTTTTTCATTTTTATATTTCCTTAATGAACACCAGATTTATTATTTTATTTCAATATATTTTGTATCTGAATAAAGGCAATTATTCTTTTTTGCAGTTACAAAGACTTCATAAACACCAGGTTCATCAAATGTATAATAAACATCATTCCCTGTTTCATCGATTTTTACACCATCGATATACCAGATGTAATCTGTAAAACCATAAGAAGCGTAAAGATTATAAGTTCTACCAGAGTCTTTACTATAATAAACAGACAATTTTTCTAAAGTGTAAAATCCTATTGAGACTCCCGCTGTAGTTTCAGTTTGTGGCACAGGAGTTTTTGAGGGATCTGTTTTACAGGAAAAAAGTAAAACAGACATAGTGATACTAATGATAAGCAATAAACTTTTTTTCATATTATAATTCTCCATTTTTTAAATTATAAAGAGAATTATAAAGGAAAAGAAAACAATATTAAAGGCTCTAAGCTGACAGTTATAGAAAATTCGTCAATTACCCAATATTTTTCTCTTTTCCGGGCAAACTGCACAGAACAATGGCTATAAAAATCAGAACAATACCAAGAATCTTAAGAACAGAAACTTCTTCTTTCCAGATAAAAAAGCCTGCAAGAGTTCCAATTAAAGGTTCTACTGTTACAAGAATTGCCGCTTTCCCAGTTTCAAGACCGCTTAAACCAAGTGTATAGAAAACATAAGGAAGAACAGTACAGAACAAGGTAATTCCTAAAAGAAGAAGGAAAACCTTCCAGTCTATGCACAAAAGGGCCTGGTTAATTTTGCAGAAAGGAATAATGCTTATACTTGAAAAAACAAAAGTATAAAAAGTAACTGTAAGGGAATTATACTTTGCAAGAGCATAGCGACTAAAAATTGAATACAAACCGTAACCAAGCCCCGCACAAAGTCCAATTAAAAAGCCTTTTACAGTCATAGAATTTCCACCGCCAAGGCCGCTTACAAAAATACAGCCTGCAAAGGTCATTATCAGTGCCAGAATTTTTGGCAATGTAATTTTTTCCTTAAAGAGAATTCTTGAAAAAAACAAAATGAAAATAGGAGAAGTATAAAGCAGGATTACTGCAATGGAAGTTCCAACTTCAAGAATTGTTTTAAAGTAGCACACACTAAAGAAAGTAAGACTTACAACTCCTGTTCCTGCAAACATCCACAAATCTTTCCATTGAATTTTAAGAAGCTTTTTGTCTTTTATTAAAATAATAAAAAGCATTATCACTGAAGACAACAAGCCCCGTAAGGCAACTACCTGCAAAGATGAAATTCCTGCTGCAGAAATTGGCCTTAAAAACAGAGAAATACATCCCCAGAGAACTCCTGCAAGAACTGTAAACAAAACAAACATTTTTTTTGACCTTATTTTACTCTATAAGATTCTGGAGCCCCAAGGTAAGAATCAGGAAGAACAACATCTGCCTGAGAAATTACAACTTTTTCCAGAACAATATTTGGAGTTACAGGATAAACCTTAAGAACATTTACTCCTTTTTTACAGTCTGCATAAACTGTAGAAATACGGAGATTATTTGTAATGTCTGTTCCCCATGGACGCTGATTATCCCCTACTGCAAAAGTTTCTGAATCAACTGCATTGCACAAAAGTTTTTCACCATTGATTTCTGCCACAAACTGAAGTTTATTGTCTTTGTAAGCAGGATTAGAAGGATTCAGATAAAAATCAAATCCATAAATACCTTCTGATTTTGGAACAAAATTATATTCAACAAAAGGAGCATTCTTTCCTTTTGCATAGCTTTCAATTACAGGATATGCCTTTACAGCACCAAAAATCTTGTAATCTGGCAAAGTTTTCCATTCAGATTTTGCAAAACTAACTGCATTCATAGAAATGTAATCTCCAGTCTGAACAAAAGTTCCTCTTGGATAATTACACTCTGGAACTTCAGCATCAATTTCTATAAATACATTGATTCCAGCGCCGTGACCGTCATTAGCTTTAATTGTAAGTAAATCTTTTTTAACACTAGCTTTTGCCAGGTTTTCACGGTCAATCTTAAGAATGATTTTTTCTAACTGAGGAGTTCCTGTAAGTCCGTAACCTAAGTCCACCTTTTCAATTCTCATGTCTGAAATAAAATAATTTTTGGTATTTTCATTTTTAAGGCTTACTTCATAAGGCACACCAGGATTAAAGCAATTTGCCAAATAAACACAGGCTTCTGTTACATCAGGATTTTTGAAGGCATCCAGTTTAAGATTTCTGTCTGTCCAGTCCTGACCTGTTGTAGTTTTTTCTGAACCTTCCACAAAGAAAATTACACGACCTTTGCGAGTTGGTTCTACATAAGTATAAGTTGGATAACGGCTTGCTGCTTCACACCAGTTCTGGAATCCAAAATGTTCAGACCAGCCTTCTGCAAAGAATTTACCATTGGCAATTTTGTCATATTCATCCACAAGAATTTTATCAAAATCATAACACTGGCGAACAATATCTGCATAATCATTAGCCACAAGACAACCATGTTTTGCAAACCATTTATTCTTTCCACTGTACAACTGCATTCTTAAAACATTCATTGTTCCCAGAGCAGGATAAATTACCTGAGCAAAAAGACCTGTATTTGACCCTGGCACCTTTGTAATTTCAGTACCTTCAGGAACCCGTCCTAAAGTAATTTTTGCAGCCTCAGATGAAGGTTCCATATTTTCTGCATAGAGTTTAGCAGCTTTTGCAATTACAGATTCAGCAACTTTAAGAACTGAATCGCTTTCACTGTAATTTACAGGATGATATGTATCTGGCTGAATACATTCTGGACGACGCAAATGAGACAATTGAGTGTAGTTATCAATAATATATTTTACATCTGCACGCTGAGTTTCTGTTAATGTTGAGAAATTAAAATCTACCCATTCTTTAGTCCAGCGGTCAGTTGTATATTCCAAATCAGAATATTTTTCATAGTCGTAAGCAAAGTCAAGGAAGTAATTTAATGGGAACTCGTTAGTCATTACATCCCCAACATTTACAATCCATAAATCACGAATTCCAAAATCGTAAGCGGCACTCATCTGTTCTTTTACTTTAGGCAAAGCAGTTGAGTTGATCCATTCATAAGAGAAAGGCCATCCATGATAGTCAAAATGATAATACATACCATAGCCGCCTTTATGATTACGCATTTTTTCAGTAGGAACAGTACGAAGATTTCCGTGATTATCATCACAAAGCATTAAGGTTACGCCATCAAGTTCCGGATCATTCATCAAGCCTTTTGTTTTTTTGTCACCGTAAAAATATGGCTCAACTTCTTTATACAAGGCCAGCATTCTTGGAACTTTCTGAACATCTTCATTTACATATTTTTTAATAAGATTATTCTGAGTTCTAATTACATCACGAAGAAGATCAATATTATCTTTGAGTGTTGCGTTCTGCATAATGGCAGTATCTGCTTCACCACGCATACCAACTGTAATCACATTTTCAAACTTGCCGTTGCGTTTAAGTCCGTCTTCCCAGAATTTTGTAATTCCTTTTTCATTAGAACGGAAATTCCATGCATCACCATAAATTGAATTCTTACCCCGAACATGTCGATATTCTTCACCATTACGACAGCAAGGTTCGTGATGAGATGCTCCCATTACAACACCAAGTTCATCTGCCAGCTCTGCATTTGCAAGACCAGGACCATCTTCGCTAAAACATGAAGACCACATGGCAGGCCATAAATAGTTACCTTTCATACGGAGCAAAAGTTCAAAAACATGCTCGTACATTTTAGAATTAAAACCGCCAAAGTTATGATTACACCAGTTTCCAGTTGCAGGCCATTCATCATTAATAAAGAACCCCCTGAAACGAACAGAAGGCTCTTTAGAAACTGTTACCCCTTGGGCAATTTCAAAGCTTTCTTTTTTAGCAGGCAAAACATCAGCCCAATCAACAAGAGGAGATACTCCTAAAAGTTCAGACAAATGGAAAAGTCCATAGATTGTACCTCTTTTGTCAGTACCTGTAATAACAATTTTGTCTTCTTTTACATAAAACTCGTAAACTTCATTTTTACCGTTAATCAAAGCCCAGTCTTTTGTATATTTTTTAATTGAATCTGACTGACCCAAAGTTCCAAAAATAACAGAAGGACCTTCAACTAAAGTTTCTGAAAACTCTGGTTCAAAACCAAAAACCAGTTTTACATCCTTTGCAACTTTAGCCGCAATTTTCTTTACTCCAGAAAATTCATTTTTATCACAAACAAAAGTTAATTTATTACAGATTTTCATTTTTATCCTCTGAAAATTATATTAGCATAATGAAATTAAATTTTATATAAGAGATTTTTTTTAGTTTAAAATATCACCATAGAATTCATTTAATATTTTATCATAAAAATGGCTTTTATTAAAAAAAAGGAGACATCCTTTTCAGATATCCCCTTTTTCGGTAATTTTCAAATTTTATTTCTTTAGCTTAATCAAAACTCAAAAATCAGTTATTTTTTTGCAGCTTTGTTGCCCTGTTCAGATGGTTTTGATTTAGCACCAGCAACTGCAGCTGCCATTTTTGCGTGAGCAGCTTCAAGGTCGTTACACATAAGAACTGGCTGACCAGTTGCATCAAGACAGTCTCTCCATAATGAACCTTCTGGATCAACTGCATTTCTGTGAGCTGTAACAGCTTTAATTGGCAAGTGAACGAATTTGTCGTGAACAAGACCAATTACACACTTTGTTTTACCAGCCATTGCTGCGTGAACTGCATTGTTACCAAGTCTTTCACAGTAAATTGAGTCAAATGCATTTGTAACAGCAGCACGAACCTGATATGAAGGATCAATATATTTAAGATTGATTTCCATATTTTTTGCTTTAAAGTATTTTTCGATTTCAGCTTTAAGGAATACACCAATATCAGCAAGCTTTTTGTTTCCAGAAGCATCTGTTGCACCTGTTGAAGTAAGCAAGTCCTGTCCAGCACCTTCTGAAACTACGATTACTGCATGGCCTCTTTTCTGTAAACGGCGTTCAAGACAAGCGAGGAATCCGTTTTCACCTTCCATTTCGAATGGAACTTCAGGAATCAAACAGAAGTTTGTTTCGTGAGAAGCAATAGAAGCTTCAGTAGCGATATATCCAGCTTCACGACCCATAAGTTTTACAAGACCAATACCATTGATCTGGCTTGCTGCTTCCATATGAACAGCAGCAACTGCATCTTTAGCTTTCTGAACAGCAGTTTCAAAACCGAATGAACGGTCAATGAACATAAGGTCATTATCAACAGTTTTTGGAACACCAACTACTGCACATTTAATTCCGCGTTTTTCAACTTCGCAAGCGATATCATAAGAACCACGCTGAGTTCCGTCACCACCAAGGATAAAGAGCATGTTGATTCCATCTCTCTGGATACAATCAACAATTTCCTGAACACGCATACCACCACCACGGCTTGTACCAAGGTATGTACCACCAATCTTGTGGATTTCATCGATTAAGTAGCGGTCCAATTCAATTGGTTCATAACCTTCTTCAGCAAAGAAGCCATGGAAACCAAACTGATAACCTCTAATTGTTTTTACTCCATAACGAGTATTCAAACAGCGTACAATGGCACGAATTACATCGTTTAATCCAGGACAAAGTCCACCACAAGTACAGATACCTGCTTTTGCGTGTGAAGGGTCAAAATAAATCTTCTCGCGTGGACCTGCTTTCTGTAATAAATTAGAAGAATCCAAAACTACTGGTTTAGTTGTATCAAATACATTAATTTCATTGATTACATAAGAATCATCACGAACATAATTTGCTGTGAATTCACCAGGTTTTTTAGAAAGTTTAATTGGAGACTGGATTGTACAAGGTCCCAAAGTTTCAATTGTAAAATCAAATTTTTCTTCAGCCATTTTACACCTCAAAATACTATAATAGCGACAATATTATATAAAATTTTATGATAATTGAATAGGGATAAACAAAAAAACAAGATTAATTTAATTGAGAATTTAATTAAATTTTACTGAATGTATTAATGACGCGAAAGTAAATAAAAAAAATAATCGTCCATAAAATTAGCTGCACTCCCGCGAAAAAAGCCCCTCAGCTCCATTGCTGTCCTCGAGGTTTTCCAATTAACGCTTACGCTTTAGAAAAACCTCTGTGGTAGGATTCCGCCGATTGACTTTTTTCGCTCCCGCTCCGCAAATTTTATATGCATTTAAATTTTTTTATTTACTTCCGCTCCGTTTCAGCTGAAGTATAATTAAATGTTTGTTGTGCTGGTGAATTTTTCAATCATAAAGTTTTATATAATAAGGCGCGGAGAAACGGAAGTACAGGATTCCGCCGATTGACTTTTTTCGCTTCCGCTCCGTTTTAGCTGGAATTTAGTTAAATGTTTTTTTGTTTGTGAACTTTTCAATCATAAAGTTTTATATAGTAAGGCGCGTAAGAAAAGGGAGAAAAAAATTAAATTTCTTCTATATATTTGAATCTCATTTATTGAATTTACACCCTTTATCAAGTACAATGGTTGCATAAAAATTGTAAAGTCAATTGGAGGAATTTTATGAAAAAATTTGCTGGAATCGGCGCTGCTGTTCTTGGATTAAGTTTGCTTCTTGCAAGCTGTGGAACTCCTAACAAGAATTATATTCTTGCAACTGGTGGTACAAGTGGTACTTATTATCCATTTGGTGGAGCTATCGCTAATATCTGGAACACAAAAATCAACAACATGAATGTTACTGCTCAGGCTACTGGTGCTTCTGCAGAAAACCTTCGTCTTATTAACAAAGGTGAAGCAGAATATGCTATCGTACAGAACGATGTTATGGACTATGCTTTCAACGGAACTGATTTGTTCGCTGGTGAAAAATTAGAAAACCTTGCTACAATCGGTACTCTTTATCCAGAAGTTGTTCAGATTGCAGTTTCAAAAGACAGTGGAATTAACTCTGTTGCAGACTTCAAAGGAAAGAGAATTTCTGTTGGTGCTGCAGGTTCAGGTGTAGAATTCAACGCAAAACAGATTATGGAAGGCTACGGTCTTACATTTGATGATATTAAAAAGAACAACCTTTCATTCAAAGAATCAGCTGAAGCTATTCAGAACGGAACTTTGGACGGATGTTTCATTACTGCTGGTGTTCCTAACTCAGCTTTACAGGAATTGGCTTTCTCTGCTGGTTTGATTCTTATTCCAGTTGATGGAGAAGCTGCTGACAAGATCTGTGCTAAATACAGCTACTACACAAAAACTTCTATTCCTGGTGGAACTTACAAAGGAACAGATACAGACACAGGTGCTTTAGCAATTAAAGCTACTTTGGCTGTTAGCGCTAAATTGGATGAAGCAACCGTTTATGATATGACTAAAGCTTTATTCGAAAATCTTGAAGAACTCGCTGTAGCTCACGCAAAAGGTAAGGAAGTTTCTGCTGAAGCTGCTGTAACAGGTGTTTCAGTTCCATTCCACCCAGGTGCTGTTAAATACTTCAAAGAAAAAGGTTTAATGAACTAATTAAAATCATTAGAACTTAATAGGAATGAAAATGAAAGTAAATAAAAAATGGATTTGCTTTATTGGTATAATTTGTTTGTATGTCATTTACTGTTTTTTCATTCCTAGAATTAATGTACTTTCAATTAGTAACCGCAAAAATCCTAAAGAAAGACTGTATTCTCGTGATGCAGCTGCTTTAGGATTTTGTATTTCTTACACCCACTCCGTAAATAAAGGTAGAGTTCACGATTACTACAACTTTGATGAAAAAAGCGGAGATTTGGTTATGGAAGAAACTCATTTTGTTTCTTATGGAGCTGGCATTCCGGAACCAGAAGAAACCGAAGGAGCAGAATTCAAAGTACTTGAAAATGGATATTTAATAAGAAATATCAATCGTCAAGTCCCTGAACTTTTAATGGCCGTAGGAATAATTGCAAATCATACCCTCTCGGTTAGTTACAAAGGTGGAGCTTTAATTGGAGAACCATTAAACGAGGTTCCATTCACAAATTATTTTGCACCACAAACCAGTCTTATATTTGAACGGAAAAAAATAAATCTGATTGAATATTGGCTTCATAGATATAAAGAAGATTTATTTTTACCAATATACTAAAACTTATAAAAAAAAGGAGGTCCCCATGGACGAAACAATTAAGACCGAAGATTCTGAAGTTCAGCCATCAAGCGGTGCAATCGAAAACATCCTTCCTACTTCCAACGAAGAAGAAATGAAGGAATTGATGAAAGAATTAGACAGAGAACAGTCTTATCGCGAACACAAATGCTGGAGACAGTGGATTACTGTATTAGTTTCAATTATTTTTGTATTTTTCCAGTTGTACGCAACAATTTCAGGAACAGTTCCAGCTCAGATTTTACGAGCTACTCATCTTGCTTTTGTTCAGCTCTTAGCATTCCTGTTGTTCCCAGCTTCGAAAAAACTTTCTAAAAATACTTTGCCTTGGTACGATGTAATTTTAGGATTCTTAGGAGCCTTCTGCTGGTTCTATATTGTAGGTGGTTATTCACCTAAATTCCTTGAATTTGTAAATGGTATTTTCCATACAAATCTTACACCTTTGTTCTCACGAGCAGGAATTTATACAAAATTTGATATTGCAGTAGGTATTCTTGCAATTCTCATTCTTTTTGAAAGCTGCCGCCGTATCGTTGGTCTTCCAATTATGATTATTGCTGGCGTTTTCATTCTGTATGCATTTGTTGGAAAATTTATTCCAGGATTCCTCAACATTCGTGGAAATACAGTACATCGTGTAGTTTCTCACCTTTTCTATACAACAGAAGGTATTATGGGAACTCCAATTGCTGCCTGTTCAACCTTTATTTTCCTCTTCATTCTTTTTGGTGCTTTGCTGGAAAAAACAGGAATCGGACAGTTCTTCATTGATGCATGTAACGCAATTGCCGGTGGAGCTTCTGGTGGACCTGCAAAAGTAGCAGTTCTTTCTTCTGCTTTACTTGGAACAGTTTCTGGTTCTTCAGTTTCTAACACAGTTGGTTCAGGTTCTTTCACAATTCCTATGATGAAAAAACTTGGTTACAAAGGAGAATTTGCGGGAGCCGTTGAAGCAGCTGCTTCTACTGGTGGACAGCTTATGCCTCCAATTATGGGTGCTGCAGCCTTCCTTATGGCAGAAAGTTTAAATCTTCCATATTTGACTATTGTAAAAGCATCTATCATTCCTGCTTTACTCTACTTCACAGGAATCTTTATTACAGTTCATCTTGAAGCTAAAAAACTTGGTCTTAAAGGATTACCAAAAGATCAGCTTCCAAAGTTCTGGCCACTTTTCCTTAAAAGAGGATACATGGTTCTTCCATTGTTCGTAATTATTTACTTCCTCTGTGCTGGAAAAACTGCTGTATTTGCTGCTTTGATGGGTATTGTAAGCTGTATCACAATTGGAATTGTAGTTTCTATCGTTGATTTAGCAAAAGGACGCAAACCAACATTTGGCGGAAAAGACATTATGGATGTTATTTGTGCCGCTGCAAGAAACATTATTTCGGTAGCAATTGCCTGTGCTATGGCAGGAATTATTATTGGTATTGTTACTCTTACAGGTATTGGTCTTAAGTTAGGTGCTGGTCTTGTAAGTCTTGCACATGGAAAACTCTTCCTTACTTTAGTATTTACAATGATTGCTTCAATCATTCTTGGTATGGGAGCTCCTACAACTGCCAACTACCTCATTACATCTACAATTACAGCAACTGCAATTGTAACTTGTATTTACGGTCCTGCTGGTGTTGCCGCTGCTACTCCAATTCAGATTTTGCCAGCTCATATGTTTGCCTTCTACTTTGGTATTATTGCGGATGTTACTCCTCCAGTTGCCCTGGCCGCCATTGCCGGTGCTGCCATTGCAAAGGCAAAACCTATGAAGACTGCAGTAAATGCTACAAAACTTGCAATTGGTGCATTTATTGTTCCTTACATGTTTGTTTATAATCCTGCAATGCTTATGGTTGATGCAACAATCGGAAACATTCTCTGGATTATTGTTACAGCATTAATCGGTATGTTTGATATTTCTGTATGTCTCGAAGGCTACGGCTTTAAGCTTACAGGTTTATTAGGTGACAAGGTTTCTAAAGGCTTGAATGTTACAATCAGTGTAATCGAAAGACTTTTGTTCCTTGCAGCAGGTTTACTCTGTATCATTCCAGAAACAAAAACTGATATTGCAGGTTTGATTCTTACAGTATTGCTTGTTGCATACCAGATTATCTATCGATTGCTTTTTGAAAAGAAGGCAAAGGCTGCTGCCTGCTAGATTTTTCTAGACGATAAATAAAATATTACTTATATTTAAATTAATAAAATATAAATTATTTAAGAGGCTATAAATATGAAAATTAAACCTTTAGCAGACAGAATTCTTGTTAAGAACGACAAAGCTGAAACAAAAACTTCTTCTGGTATTTTTATTCCAGAACAGGCACAGGAAAAAACACAGACTGCTTCTGTAGTTGAAGTTGGACCTGGAACTGATGATGTAAAAATTACAGTAAAAATTGGTGACAGAATTATGTACGACAAATATGCCGGAACACCAATCAAAATGGATGGCGATGACTATCTTATTTTGAAAATGGCAGATGTAATTGCTGTTATTGAATAAAAAAAAATTATGGAGTCTGACTCCATAAGGACTAAAAAGGGACTGTTTTTTTATCAGTCCCTTTTTTTATTTTAACTTAGTTTTAAGTAAACTAGCTCTTGTATTATTAGGATAAATTGAAAGAGCATAATTTAAGGCTTTTAATGCATCTTTTTTATTGCCGTATGAAGAATAAATACAGGCAACCCTATAGAAAATTTCGGATCTTAAGTAGGCACTGCTTTCACGACCGGCTGCTTTTCCATATAAATCAATTGCTTTGTCTCTAGCTCCTACAGAATAATAAATATCAGCCAGATTCATGCAGGAACCAGTTGTTACAAATGGAGAAATATAACTGTCAGCAGTATTTCCTTTTGCACCATAAACTGCAAATTCAAAAGTCGAATATGCAAGATTGAACTTCTTCTGATCAAAAGCAATAATTGCTGCAAACTCCTGCATTTTTACATCAAGTAAAGGAATAACAGGTTCAAGCTGAGACCAGAAATCTTTTTTTGGATCAAATTTATAGCTGTATGCAATATGCTTGCGGAATAAATTATAAGCATCTTCATTCTGTTTAGTTTTAAGAAGATAACTCAAAGCATACTGAACAAGAAGACTTTCGTACTTAACTTCTTCTGTATAGTTTTCTTCCAGCATATTCCACAAATCAGCAGTTTTTTCTTTTATTGAATAAGTTGGATCAAGTCTATATTTTAAATCCAGCTTTGTAATTTCAAGATAAGGATTCATTTTGTTTTCAAGAGAAGCATCAATTTTCTTAATTGCTTCTTCAATGGAAAGTTTAGGTCTGTTGTCATAAGCTTCCATTTCCAGTGTTGCAAGACCATTTTTTCTAAGTTCCTGCAATTCAAATGACTCTTCCCGCTCTGTATTTGATTTATATGCAAAGTTGGCATACATAACCAAAGCCTGATATAAATCTGGCCATTGTTCTGTAAGATATTTAAGCAGAGAAGAACATTCTTCATCATTACCAGTATTCTGTGCATAGATAGCACTGTTCAATGTAACAGATGAAAGAATCTGCATATCACCTGGAGTAAGATTTTCCAGAGAGTTTAATTTTTCAATAATAATCTGACGGGTTTCGTGGGCCTTTTCCATATCAGAAATTGCAATGTAAGCATCAGATTCCAACGCAATTTGCTGAACTTCGGATGCATGCAAAAGTTTACCGTTTAATGAACCATGCATTCCCAAAAGACGGCGGGAAGCTTCCAGTGCATTTACCGCATCAGAATATCTTCCTGAATCATAGAGAACAAGTCCCCAGAAATAAGCATCATCTGCATCATTAAACTGATTTGGATACAAAGCCGAAGCCTGCTGGTAAAGACCATCTTTCAGATTAAAAAGAACACAGTTTCTAAGCCATACTCCATCTTTACTGCCTTTATAAGCATCAAGATAAATATTGTAGTATTTTTTATCCTTAAAAATCTGTGTAAGTTCTTCAGGAGTTTTATCAGCCTTTAGCTGTCTTAATTCAACTTCAGAATAAAAAGAACCGAATTTTGTATTTTTAAGATGAATTGCATATTTAGCAGCATCTTCAAGTCGGTTTTCTCTCAGCAGAAAATTTGTATAGATGGCAACCAGCTGAAGACTTTTAGAATTTTTCTTAATTCCAGTCTGAATAATTTTTTCTGCTCTGGATTTTTCACCCAGCTGCATGTAGCGTTTATAAATTGCAATAAAACCCCATTCATCAAAAGTCCGCTTTTCAGCTTTCTTAAGCTCGGCCATAGCCTGAGAATATCTACCATCTTCTATCAAAGCATCAACAGAACCAAAAAATCCCGTTAACGACTTTTGCTCCGCCCTCATTTTACACGAAGACAGAGCAAAAATTGAAAGAATTAAAATAAGTAAAAGTGAATGA
This sequence comes from Treponema sp., assembly GCA_045627625.1. GTDB lineage: Bacteria > Spirochaetota > Spirochaetia > Treponematales > Treponemataceae > Treponema_D. The sequence goes on along the minus strand of JAZQOB010000001.1, from coordinate 29,668 downwards.
AGTTTTACTTTCATGAATTAATTTTCTTTACTGATTTTATCAAGAATTGCATTAATGAATTTATATGCATCATCAGCACCGTATTTTTTAGCAATTGTAACTGCTTCATCAATTACAATATTCTGTGTTGATCCTGTCATATATTTAATTTCATAAATGCTGGTTCTAATGATTGCAAGAGTAACCTTATTAATTCGTTCTAATGTCCATTTATCAGAAAGATGAGTTTTAATAAGTTCATCAATTTCTGCAATATGTTCAATAGTTCCCGAAATTACAAGACCTGCAAAAACTCTTTCTTCTTCGTCCAACTGAACGGGAGTTTCTGTTGTTTCTGCAGATTCTTCATTGTTATCTGCAACCACTTCTTTTTGAACCCAAGAGAAAGTAAGCAAATCTTCCAAAGAAGACTGGCTTACATCCCATGAATATAAAGCCTGGAAGGCTAATACTCTACTATTATGTCGTGACATCTTATTACCAATTTAAGAGTGCATCCAAATCTGCACCAGATTTTTTAGCAGTTACATATTCTGGTTTGTTCAAAGATTCTGTAATCTGCTGAGCAGCCTGCTGTACGAACAACAACTGTTTCTGCTGTGTAAGGTTATCCTTAATATAGTTGTAAACAGTAACTGTAGTTTCTGGCTGAATTACATCACTAATTGCAAGCATTTTTGCAGCATATTTCTTTTCTACAACAATGAATCTAAAGTCTGTACTTGTTTCCTGAACATCAGAAACAAAACCTTCTTTCTGTTCATTCAAGTTTCTTAAGTTGTTGTAAGACATTCCAATACCTGCAGCACCAGCTTCTGTAATTGGAAGAAGCAATTCACCAGCCTGATATTTTGAACCTTCTTTTCTAGATTCTGTAACAAACTGTTCAACTGTCATAGTTTTGCCAACATACTTATTTCTAAGACCTGTCAAAGTATTTTTAGCAGCATCTGGATCTGTTCCTTTTGGAGTAATTACCATAAATGCTTTTACCATGTCGTTCCAAACAAAAGAAGTTTTATTTCCAGCATAGAAAGCTCTGATTTCTTCATCAGTAGCAGCAACTTTTGCAATGTCTTCCTGTTTCTGAGTTACAACATACTGCTGAGCAATAAGCTGATTTTTAAGATAAGCTTTATATTCAGCAACATTCATACCTGTCTGTTTTTTAAGAAGGGCATCAAGTGTAATTCCTTCCTGTTTCATTACAAGGTCATTAAGTTCTTTTTCTGTAACATTTGCTCCAACCTGAGCGCTCATTGTCTGCATAAAATACTGATCAATTGAACTGTCTGGAATAGAAATACCAGCTTTAACTGCAGCCTGAACAACAAGTTTTTCTTCTACAAGAGCTTTAAGAACCATTTTCTTTTCATCAACAGTAAGCTTCTTACCCATCTGTTTTTCATAGATTTCACAACGAGCTTTCAACTGTTTTACAGTAATAGATTCTGATTTTGAATAATTTACAACAGTTAATACCTGAAGATCATTCTGTGCAAACATTGCTCCTGCGAATGCAAGCATCATTACTAATACTACGGATAATTTCTTCATATTTTACAATTCCTTTTCTCTATAATAGGTTGTGTGATTATACCTTAATAACAACACCCCATTATAGAGGTTACGATTTTTATATAATTTCCCAGTGTTTTTGGTAAACTACTTATCTAAAGGAAGTCCACCAGAGATTGTTGCACGAATACGGCGAACACCAGCAGAAGAAGACTGTTCTTTTTCAATCTTGAAGTCTCCAATCTGTGCTGTATGCTGAACATGAGGTCCACCACAAACTTCTTTTGAGAACCAGTCAGATTTTACATCACGACCGATTGTATAAACCTTAACATCTTCACCATATTTATTTGTAAACAAAGCACGAGCACCGGCAGCTTTAGCAGCATCAAGTGGCATAACTTCCATTGTTACTGGCAAGTCAGCCTTAATCTGTTCATTTACAATTGCTTCTACCTGTGCAATTTCTTCTTTTGTCATTGGGCGTTCAAAAGAAAAATCAAAACGCATTCGTTCATTGTTGATATTTGAACCTTTCTGTGCAACCTGATCACCAAGAACATTTACCAATGGCTGCTGCAACAAGTGAGTTGCTGTATGATATTTAGTTGTAACATCAGACTGTTCAGCAAGACCACCTTTAGCTTTTCCAGCTTCAGCAGTTTTAGATGCTTCCTGGTGTTTTCTTTCAGCTTCTTTAAAGCCTTCGATATCAACAGTAAATCCGTTTTCAGCACCAAGTTCCTGAGTAAGTTCCAATGGGAAACCATAAGTTTCGTACAAGTTATAAGCAACTTTACCACTGATAATCTTCTTAGGATTTTTCATTAAGTTAGGAAGCATTTTCTGGAATTCGTTTTCACCCTTCTTAAGAGTAAGACGGAATTTTGCTTCTTCTGCAGTAAGTTCTTTGTAAACTTTTTCTGCATTCTGTTCCAATTCTGGATATGCATTCTTAAAGTTAGCAACAACAACTGCTGCAACTTCTGCCATAAAGTCTTTTTCGATGCCAAGTTTCATACCATGGCGAACAGCACGACGAATCAAACGGCGGAGAACATAACCGGCACCAACACGGTCTGGAGTAACACCTTTCTGATCACCAAGAATAAATACAGAAGAACGAGAGTGGTCAGCAATAATGCGAACAGATTTATCTTTTTCTTCATCTGAACCATATACATAACCGCCAGCAAGTTCACCAATTTTCTGAATGATTGGCTGGAAAACTTCTGTCAAATAAACTGATGTTTTTCCCTGAAGAATACAGTTTGTTCTTTCGAGACCCATACCAGTATCAACATTCTGTTTTGGAAGAGGTTCAAGTGTTTTTTCATCAATACGGTTGAACTGCATAAATACATTGTTCCAGATTTCCATCCAGTTTGCAGAATCAGTACCTTTGTTTGAACCTACAGGTGGAAGACCTTCTCCAACCCAGTAGAAGATTTCAGTATCAGGACCACAAGGACCTGTAGGACCTGCAGCCCACCAGTTATCACTGGCAGGAAGATAAGCAATTTTATCTTCAGGCATACCAACTTCTTTCCAGAAGCCAGCAGCATCTTCATCACGAGGAGCATTTTCATCACCAGCAAATACAGTTACAGAAATTTTGCGTGGATCCAATGCAAGCCAATCTTTTGATGTAAGGAATTCGTAAGAAAAAGCGATTGATTCTTTCTTGAAATAGTCTCCTAAAGACCAGTTTCCAAGCATTTCAAAACAAGTTAAGTGTGAAGGGTCCCCTACTTCATCAATATCACCAGTACGAACACATTTCTGGTAGTCAGTAAGGCGTGTTCCCGCAGGATGTTTTTCACCAAGCAAATAAGGAACAAGTGGGTGCATTCCAGCAGTTGTAAACAAAACTGAAGGATCATTTTCAGGAATCAAAGACTGTCCTGAAATTTCAACATGATTTTTAGATTTAAAAAACTCAATATATTTTGAGCGAAGTTCATTAGCGTTCATAACGACTAATTATAGTAGATTTCGGTAAATTTATCAATAAAATACGCATTGTGTGAGAGGTGGGGACGTAAGACGTTTCGTCATTGCGAGGAGCCGTAAGGCGACGAAGTAATCCATTTCTACCCTGGATTGCTTCAGGCTACGCCTTCGCAATGACGAGGCTAAATTCTTAATTCCTACTTCCAGAAGAACTTAAATCCAACACCTTTCGGGTTTTCCACTACCCCCTCGCCTAGGGGACAAGTCCCCTAAAACCCCGGGTATAGATTTTATCGTGCTACAATTTTTTTGATATAAACAGGAATATCTTTAACTGCAGTATAATTTTTTGTTTCCTGAACAGCAACCATAACACGGGTTACAGTAGAACCTGCAACAATTGGCAAAGAGTTTTCTTTTGCAGTTGTTGAACATGGACTAAAAGTAATTGAAAGTTCATATGAGCCATCTGATGACATTCCGAACATTCCCACTTCTTTAGTAGCTCCTTTTGTTGCATCAATACATTTTACAACAATCTGATAATCAGAAGTATTATCCTCTGCTCTTACAGTTGCATAAATTGCACTTTTACCTGCAACAGAAACAGGAGTCTTAAGATCAAAATTACTATATCCAACTGGAGTATATTTAAGGAATTTTTCACCGCCAATTGTAACAATTTCACAGCTTACATCAGGTTTTGCACTGGTAGCAGCATCAAAAATTACAATTTCCCCAGAAGGAGTAACAGGATCATCTCCTGGAGTTTCAGGATTTACAGAAGTTGCTGGACCAATTGGAGTTTCTGGAACAGCAGGAACTGTTGCAGTAGTTGTTCCTGTAGCATTCATCATAGCAGTTATCATAGATGGCCAGGTCTGTGTACAATCTACACGATTAAAATAACCGTGATTTTCACCGCCAGCAACAGCACCCATTGCAATAGCCTGTTCATTATCCCACAAAACTACAGGAATTTTAACAGCCTTAGCTTTTGCAAAATAATACTCAGCCCATTTAATTCTTGAATCAAGATTGTCTTTATCAGAAGCAGAAGCTTCACCAATTACAACTCCAATTCCTTTCTTAACATAGTTATTGTTTAAGGAATTAAATACACCATCAATTTCAGATTTTGCAGTTGAATCATTATATGGATTTTTGTATGCATCAAAATCAGTATATTCACCATCAAGACAGAAATAAGAAGGAGTATAAGCATGAACAGAAAGGAGAAGACAATTTTTTACACAGTCTTCAGGGAATTTATAATAACTTAAAGTAGAATCAGATGCCGCATAGGCTGGAGCCATTACATAACGAGAAGTATTATATCCGCCTGACTTACGAATAACATTCAAAGCAACCTGTTCATAAGCAGTAATAATATCATTCCATTTTTTAGAATCACCAATATTTGAATAGAAACCCCATTCCCACTTAGTTCCAACACATCTAGGTTCGTTTAACAATTCAAATACAAGACGGTTGTCATAATCTTTGAAAGTTTTACAAATCTGTTCCCAAACACTACCAATAAAAGCTTTTGACTTTTTCTGAATATCAGCATCTTCAGAAATACAGAATCCAGGATTATTTTTAATTTGATCTTCTGTAAGATTATCGTGATGGATATTGATGATTACATTCAAACCTTCAGCTAAAGACCAGTCTACCAGCTGTTTAACACGGTTCATCCATGCACTATCAACTTTGTAGTCAGATGTACTTTTTGACATATGATTATGCCAAGATACAGGAATACGGATAGTTTTAAATCCAGCCGCACTTACAGCTTTAATCAAAGCCTGAGATGTTACCTGTTTATGAGGAAGCCAGCTGTATTCCATTTTCAAGCCTTCATCATAAGCCCAGTCACCACAATCAGATGCATCAAGAGCATTTCCCAGGTTCCAGCCAATAGCAAGAGCTTCGGACATCTGAATTGAATTTCCAGTGTAATCAATTGGATTCAATTTTTCAGTATCATAAGAACCTGATCCGCCATTACCAGTTCCAAAATTACAACCAGTAAACAACATAGTTCCAGCAAACAAAACTGCCAGAGCTTTCTTAAGATTGATTTTCATAAAAACCTCTTAAAATTAAAAATAAAGATTAGTTGTTTCACATTTTTATTCGTGAACTTTTTCCGAGTAGATGTTATAGATAAGACTTTTTGAATTGATAAAGCAATTATATAGGATAAATTTGCAAACACCAACTAAAAAAAAATTAAATAACTTAATTTTTATTTACAGTTTTGATAATTGCATCCAGAATATTCTCGTTATCCCAGAATCCAGTTTTTCTATTGTAATATCCAAAATGTTCTCCATGCTTTTCATCTGCACTGAACACTCCGTTATCCCACAAACAGCAAACCGCATTATATTTTTTTGCAAAAGTAAGGAAGGCTTTGAACCATAAAATGCGCTGGTCATCATTTCCCTTATTTGTAGCACCGTATTCACCAACAAATACTCCAACACCATTCTTTACAAATTTTTCATAAAGATTCTTAAAATCCGCTTCAAGATTGCTCTTGTGAATATCTGTAAACTTTTTAGTTCCAGGAGCTTCCATTGCAAACTTATATGGAGTATACATGTGAACAGAAACCAGAAGTCTTCCTTCTTCAATATCTGCCGGCAATGTAAATTCTTTGGCAAGAACAGAATCTACTCCAGCTCTTAAACCTGGTACAATTACAAATCGTTTTGCATTATTGCCTCCAGAAGCACGGATTGTATCAAGAGCAGTCTGATTATACTGATTCAAAATTGCAGCGGCTTCCCGATATTCAGAAGAAGCAACATTGTTCCACCATTCATTTGCAGTTCCTGCTAAACGAGGTTCATTTAAAGTTTCAAAAAGAAGATGTTCATCATAACCATCATTAAAAGCAAGGGCAATCTGTGACCAGACATTAATGATGTAATCCATAGATTCATCATAATTTACCAGGTTTGGATAATAACCCTTCCCTTTTGGCATCTTCTTAGGACTCATATACTGATCGTGATGGGTATTCAATACAACATACATATCAGCTTCGATAGCCCAGTCTACAATTTCCTTTACACGAGCCATCCATGCAGGATCAATAGTATAATTTCCGTCGATAAAATGATTTGACCAGGATACAGGAATACGGATAGTTTTGATTCCATACTCTGCAAGCATTTCAATCATAATCTGATTAGTTTTAGGCTGGCTCCAGCTTGTTTCGGATGCAAGACCAATTCCGCCAGTTGCATCCATAGTATTTCCCAAGTTCCATCCTGTCTTCATTTTCTGAACCAATTTGACAGATGAAGTTTCAGTAATCTCTTTGTGTGTCCCTTTGTCAAAAATAGCCTTCTTAGAATTAAACTTTACCCCCGGCTCCGCAAAACTCAAAGCCGCAACAAATAAAAATAAAATTAAATTGAATGTCTTCTTCATAAGAACTCCTGACAATTATTTTATAGTAGAAATTTGAAATAAGATAGAAAATTAAAATAAATAAATGAAGAATTAATAGAAATCCCCCGCTCCTCCTATTATTGAGATACTTTGTTTTTTAAAAAGCAACATCTTCGCAATACTAAAATAGGCAATTAAAGACACAGACTATTGCTCAGCTCTTTTTCTTCTTTATTTTTTATATTTTTTCCATTATATTTAAACCCATGAAAACCCGATATATTGTTATTCTTTTCCTTATTGTCGCAGCTGGTCTTGGACTTGCTTTTTATCTCACCAAAAACCAGCCGGAAGAAAACGAAAAAATTATTTCTCATTCAAAAATTGTTGTTCCAAAAAACACAACTGCTGACGGCGAAGAAGAGGAAGAAGAATTTGATTTATCGGTTGCTCGTTCTTACATCGACTTGTTGCCTACAGAAACTTTGATTTCTTCACTTTTAGTTGATATCAATAATGACACTTACGAAGATGAAGTTGATATTATCCGTACAGCAGGTTCTGAATTCTTCCAGATTCTTCCTGCCCTTTTCAACAAAGAAACTTCCAACTATGACCGAATGGATTTGATTCCTACAAATATTTCCAGAGCGGGTTCTGTTACACTCCAGGGACTGGATGTAATTGGAAACCACACAAATGCCATTATCTTTCAGGGAATTGATGATGACAACAATTCTGTAATGCAGATTTATCAGTACAGAGTTGAAGATTCTGTTCAGTTCATGAAATTAATCGGGGACTTTTCTTCGGATGTAATGGTATTTATTCAGCAGATTGACCGAAACGAAGCCTATGACTTTGATGAATCTGATGGAGCCAGTTATACAGTATGGATTTATAAAATCAATCCTGAAGATCCTGAATCAAACCCAGGTCAGCTTCAGCAGGAATATGTTTATAATCACCTGCAGGATAAGTATGAATTATCTAAAGAAATCAAAATTCCTGCCAGCCGTCTTGCAGCAAAGGAACTTTCGAGAATTCAGGATGGAAGCCTGGAAGTTTATGGAGAATTCCTTACAGGTCTTTGGGTAAAAGGAACTGGAAAAGCTAAAAAAAGCCTTTATTTTGATTTTGCAAAACGCGAAATCATTCAGTTCTCTGGAGACATTCAGGAAGTTTATGAATGGGGAACTTCTCGTGTACGCCACAACGGTGTTTATATTTATTCTGCAAATACTATTATTTCAAACCTTCACCGCCGTATTGATGTAAGCCTTGTAAATATTGATGAAGTTCGTCTTATTATTCGTGATGATGTAAACCTGAATATCGAAGCCGACAATGCCTGGGATGGTTATTACAAAAAAATGGAAGTTTCTGATTATGTTGAACCCGTAGTCGAAACTGCCCTTGATAAAATCCGCAACGAAATTGAAAAAGGTCCTGCATGGACTTCGGTTGATACCCTTACAACTATCACTCTAGAAGATCACAGCTTTACAATGGAATCTACTGTAGGAATTGAAAAAGGTTTGTATTCTTTCCTTTCTTCAGGGACAAGCAACATCATTCAGTTCCGTTCTTTTAGTGAAAATTCTAATATTACCGGCAACTACGAAATCAATTTTGGACAGAAAACTGTTACAAACCGCCGGGGAGTTGAAAGTCTTGTAGAAGACACTGACAGTATTATTCTTACTCCAGTTCTCATTTATGCTTCTGGCACTGAACCTCTTATTGCAAAAGAACAGTACTACACACGCAAGATAGACGAAGAAGAGTAATTGCATAAAATTCAACAATCTCTTGACATTATTTCACTTTACGCAACATTCATTCTAATGTAAAATTAAATCATATTATACGCGTTAGGGTATGGAGTGGTTGCGTAAGCAAGTCCGAAGGACCGGCCGTAGGTAAGCCACGGAACACCCGACTGCCAGAGGCAGGAACGCCATAAAAAAAATCATAAAAGGAAAAATCAAAATGGGTGAAAATTATTTCAACAAAATCCCTTGGCGTGAAGCTAGACTTCAGCTCGGACATTGCCGTTCAATGGCTAAAGAAGAATTTGCTGACGGAGTAAATGCTCTTAAAGGCAAAAAAATCGTTATCGTAGGTTGTGGTGCTCAGGGTTTGAACCAGGGTATGTGTCTCCGCGATTCTGGTCTTGATGTTTCTTACGCACTCCGCGAATCAGCAATCACAGAAAAACGCCAGTCTTGGAAAAATGCTACAGAAAATGGTTTTAAAGTTGGTACATATGAAGAAATGATTCCAACTGCTGACTTAGTTGGTAACCTTACTCCAGATAAGCAGCATACACCAGTAATCAATCAGGTTCAGAAATTAATGAAAAAGAATTCAGCTCTCTGGTATTCACATGGTTTCAACATGATCGAAGAAGGAATGATTATCCGCGACGATATTACTGTTGTAATGTGTGCTCCTAAAGGACCTGGTACAGAAGTTTATCACGAATTTGCTCGTGGATTTGGTGTACCTGATCTTATTGCTGTACACCCAGCAAATGACCCAGAAGGAAAAGGCTGGGCTTATGCTAAAGCTTTGGCTGTTGGTATGGGTGGTTCAAAAGCTGGTGTTCTTGAATCTGCTTTCATTGCTGAAGTTAAATCTGACCTTATGGGTGAACAGACAATCCTTTGCGGTATGCTCCAGGCTGGAACTATCGTATGTTGGGACAAAATGATTGAAGAAGGAATTTCTCCAGAATATGCTTGTAAATTCCTTATGCACGGTTGGAATGTAATCTGTGAAGCTCTCAAATGGGGTGGCGTAACAGGTATGATGGACCGTCTTTCTAACCCAGCAAAAATTAAGGCTAATGCTCTTTCTAAAGAAATCAAAGCATTGCTCGCTCCACTTTATCAGAAACACATGGATGACATCATTTCTGGTGAATTCTCATCAACAATGATGAAAGACTGGGCAGCTGGTGATAAAAACCTCCTCGCTTGGCGTGAAGATACAGGTAAACTTCCATTTGAATCAGCAAAAGAAACTTCTGAAGAAATTTCTGAACAGGAATTCTTTGATAAAGGTATTTTGATGGTTGCAATGGTAAAAGCAGGTTGTGAACTTGCATTCGAAACAATGGTTGATGCTGGTATTAAAGAAGAATCAGCTTACTACGAATCATTACACGAAGTTCCTCTTATTGCTAACCTTATTGACCGCAAACGCTTGTACGAAATGAACCGCGTTATTTCTGATACAGCAGAATACGGCTGTTACCTCTTTGCTCGCGTTGCAGCTCCAATGATGGCAAAAGATCTTATGCCAAAACTCCACACAGATGTTATCGGTAAAGGTCTTTCACTCAAAGACAACGGCGTAAACAACGCAGAACTCGTTGCAGTAAACGCAGAAATCCGCAACCACCCAATTGAAGTTGTTGGTCGCAAACTCCGAGCTTATATGACAGCAATGAAACCAATTCTCTAATAGATAGATTAGATTAGTTGGTTAAATAAAAAAACCGTTACAACTTATTGTAACGGTTTTTTTATGACTAATTATAAGTTTATTTTACTTCGTTATAGTCATGACAAATAATAAGTTTTGTATTGTAATTTGCATCGGTATAAATATTTGACATACTTGCAGCATTATCAGTGTATTCAAAGCTTACTAGTTCGCCTTTTTTATAGGTTGGTTCGTAATGCCAGCCTTTAATTGTATCAATCTTATTTACAGGTTTTTTAGCTGTACTTGTATAAAAATAATAAGTTCCTAAACCTGTATGATGTCTATAAAGATTTGTAAACTGGTCAAAACTTGGAATATACCAGCCTTCTCCTGCATCCATAAGATATTTAATACCATTTCCGTTATTCTCTAAGAAACTGTCTGTAAATGTATTTTTTGCTGAATCCCAATCTGCAGGACAATTTTCTTTATAATATTTTTTTGTAAGTTCAAGCCATCTTTTTCCATCAGTATTTCCTATTAATTCTGGAACATAAACTCCTCGGTTTCCTAAGTTTTTATCCTCTGACCACCAAATTACAGAACCATCTTTAGTAGCCTGAACAGCAACTGCATTTTCATCAGCTTTGGTCTGAGGAACAATAATTATTGCATATGGAGTTTTTGAACTTAGTTTATCAGCTGATACAGTTCCATCTGAATATACAATGGCATTTTTATGATATTTTGCGGGAATTATAGATTCTGATACTGTTGAACCCTTAATTTTTGAAATATTATCATAGGTTACAGATGCTTCAACTTTATACTCTTTAAGATTTGTTAAACCGCTCAAGGTAATTGTATATGCGTAAGTTGGACCATATTCTTTAAAACCCTTTCGTCTATAATAAGAACGACTATAGCTCTTATCAGTTGTTACACCAGATCCAGATTTATCTTCTTCATAATTAAATTTATATGTCTGTTTTACAGTACCATCAAGACTTACTTTTACATTGATTGTCCATTCTGGAAGAGGGACTCTTTCTCCGTACATATCAAGTTGTTTATTCCAATAATTAGGATCATAAACAGGTGCTACAACAGTAAATTTCATACCATTATTTCTTGACGCAGCATTCATAATTAAAAGATTATATTCTGAACCATTTGTTTCCAAAGCAGGATCAGAACAACCTGCCAGAACTAACAAGCCTGCTAAAATAGTCAAAATCAATAAAATTTTACTTTTCATAATTTCTCCCAAATTTTTTTTTTGTGTATATTAATTGTATTAATGAAAAGAAAATTTGTATAGATAAAAAAACAACATATCACCAAATTATGATATAATTATGAAATAAAAAATTATTAATTTAGAGATTCAACTAGAATAAGGAGTTACCATGAAAGCAGCTGTATTTTTTGCAGATGGATTTGAAGATATTGAAGCTTTGTCGCCTGTTGATTATTTGAGAAGAGGTGGCATTGAAGTTACAACCGTTGGAGTTAAAGGAAAACCATTTAATTCTTCTATGATTGTAACAAGTTCCCACAATGTACCAGTTATTACAGATACAACTCTGGATGCTTATCTTGCAGATTTAAAAGAATTACCAGATTGTGTTGTTTGTCCAGGCGGTGGTCTTGGAGCTGAAAATCTTGGAAACACTCCGGCTTTACTTTCACTTCTGGAAAAATGTTTTGATGCGGGAAAACTGACAGCCGCTTTATGTGCATCTCCTGCAGTTGTACTTGGAAAAACAAAGATTCTTGCCGGAAAAAACTGGACCTGCTACCCTACTATGGAAGGAAATGCAAAACCTGAATATCTTTCGGGGTATTCAAATAAAACTTTTATTACGGATAAAAATCTTGTTACTGGAAGAGGACCTGGTGCCAGCGAAGAATTTGCTATGGAACTTGTAAAAATTCTTGCAGGGCCTGAAGTATACAAAAAAGTACACGATTCAAGCCAGCAAAGATAAATTAATCAAAAGTAATAAGATTAGTTTTTGAGACCCCTTCTACAGCGTCCACATCTTCAAAGCTGATGTAGAAGGTTCTGGAAGCGGTTAAACTGTTATATACAACACCATCGGTTTTAGATATAGCAGTTACCTTCCAGTTATATTCACCATCTTCCGAAATTACATCAATATTATCTGACAATACAAATCTATTTGTTCTACAAGTTGTAGACCATACAGTTCGACCGTCTTCATTTACAATTTCAAATTTATAGGCCTGTGCATTTTCTACTGGATTCCAGCTGAATACAATACTTGGTTCATCAGAATCGGCAAAATCTGCTTCGGTATAAATCTTACTTGCAGCAGGAGTTAGTAATAAAGGAACAACTGAAGTAAATGTATTCTGTGGGCCCCTGACAGGCTCTGTTACAGTTGATTCAGGAGTTACAGGAACTGTTTCTGTCGGAATTACAACATTTTCCTCTGTCCCTTTTGACACAACAGGAGTTGTATTTTCAGTTACAGGAGCAACAACTACAGGAGTTTCTGCAGGTTTTACTTCAACAGGTTTTACTTCAACAGGTTTTGTTTCTACAGGTTTTGTTTCCTCTGTCACCTTTGGAACAGATTCTACAGGAACTTCCACAGGTTTTGTTTCAACTACAGGAGAAGTTTCAGCAGGCTTAGTTTCAGCTGGTTTTGTTTTCACAGGTTTTACTTCTGCAGGCTTAGTTTCCTCTGTCACCACTGGAACATTATCTTTTATAACTTCTGAAGGAACTGCTGATTCATTAACTTTTTCAACAGGATTAATTACTTCAGGTTCATAAATTTCTTCTGCGGCTTCAATCTGAACATTTTCCTCTGTCCCCTTTGCAATTTCTTCTTTTTCAGTTTCTGTAATAAGTGGAGCAGGAGGAATTGCTTCTGTTGGAAGGATTCCTGAGTCCTGTTTTGCTACTGTTGCAACACCAGCAGGAACTACAGAAAGTTCTGGAACAGGCATTGGCTGATTTACAAGAGCTGCAGTTTCAGGAGTTTTTGTTGCAGTTACAGATGGCTTTGTTGTTACAGGTTTCTTAACAGCAGGCTTTGTTGAAGTTTTAGGTTTAGTTGTAGTTACTGCAGGCTTTTTAGCAACTTCAGTTTTTGGTTTTTCTGCTACAACAGGAACTTCAACTTCAGTTTTCTGTTCTGCTTCAGCAAGCTTTTCGGCTTCTATTTTTTCTGCTTCGATCTTTTCCTGTTCTTTCTTTGCTTTTTGTGTCTGAACAAATGAATCGATTGTAACTGGTGTAGAAACTGTCTGTTCTGAAGCTGAAGTTACAGTTTCGCCAGGTTTTTCTGTTTTAGTGGCAGTTGGAGTTGTTACCGAAGCATTCTTTCTTGTAACAGGCTTTCTGGCTGGAATAATATCTGTCATAGCAACTGCTTCGCTGGAAGTAACAGTTTTTGTTTTCTGTTCAACCTGTGCCGAAATTTCTTCTGCTGCCTGATTTCCAAACACCTGAGTAACAGCAGTCTTTAATTCCTGCTGTTTTTTCTCTTCGGATCTAACTTCAATTTTACCGCTTACAACATTTTTATAGTCTTCAGAATTTACAGGTTCTGCACGCCAGTAGATTAAATCTCCATTATTGGCAAAATCTAAAGCTACACTACCCTTATGTGTATCTGAGGAAAGATATTCAGTATTAACGATGCTTGAAAAAACTGAAGAATATGAGAATTCAATTTTAATATCTTTAACTTCGGTCCAGAAAAATGGAACAAATTTGATTTCATCTTTATTCTGAATAACCGAATAAGTTGGAGCTGGAGAAAGTACTTTGAACTGTTTATCGGCAGCATAAGAAACTGCAGTTTTTTTAGTTTCGGTGGCAGTTGAAGTTGTTTTTGCAGGCAACTCCAGTAATTCTACAGATTTTAATTCTGTCTGATACTGAGCAACACTTCCTGCACTTACAGTTTCGTAAGCCGCTGTATTACTGCTTTTCTGTTTCTTTTTTGAGTTTTCAGCAGGTTTTACATAAACTTCACCAGCCGATACTGCAACAACTGTGTCCCCTTTATTTTGCGAAAGAGAAATTGGGGAAGAAAATACTGCAGATGTATTTTTTCCCAGGGACATTACTTTGTTTCCGGCTACAACCGAAATTGTTTCACCAGTTTCTTTTGCATTGTCAGAAGAAACAATAGAAATGGAACCGTTTACAAAGTTAATGGTGTTTCCGTCTTCACTAAAAATCTGAACCAAAGAATTGTCATAAAGTGCAATTTCGGAACCATCATTAAATACGATATTTGCTTCGGAATAGTTGCCGGTACGAATTCTATCTCCATTGTAAACAGGAGCCTGAACCTTAAGCTTTTCCCAAAGATTCTTATTTATAAGTCTTCGCTGAGCAGTATTCTTCTTAAAATAAATTACACCAATTGGCTCTGAATCAGCCTTCAGGGAAATGTTCATATCTTTAATAAAGAATGAAATTCCTGCAACAATTCCCAGAATACAGACTAAAGCAATAATGAGGTCAGGTACATTATTTGTGAATTTCGTATTTTTGTTCTTCTTCATTTGGATTTACCTTTTTCAAATCTGGAGTTTCAGTTCCAAGAAAGCCTCTTAAGGAATCAATATCCTTAAATCCATAAATACCGTTTGCATTACGAGCCGCAAGAACTGCAAACATCTTAATATCTTTTTCTTTACCCTTTACATGAACACCAGGCATTTCTTCTACAACTACCATGTCTTTAATAAGATTGTAGGTGTTTTCTGTAATCAAAATATCTGTACCAAAAGGCTTGTTCAAAGCTTCTGTTCTGCTGGCAAGATTTACAGCATCCCCAATTACTGTATATTCCCATTTCTGCTTTTCGGCTTCGGATCCAATAAAACCTGCAACAACATTTCCAGTATTAATACCACAACCAATTTTAACAGGAGCTTTTCCGCTAAGAATTCGTTTTTTGTTGATTTCTGCAAGAGCATTTCTCATGTTCAAGGCAGTCAAAACTGAATTCATTGCATCGTAAACAACATTTCCAGAAGTAGCCGCAGCTCCCCAAACCGCCATAATAGAATCTCCAATGTATTTATCTACAATTCCACCAGTTTTTTCTACACAGGCTACCATCTGAGTCATGTAATCATTTAAGAATTCAACAACTTCTTCAGCAGACATTTTTTCTGACATGGCAGTAAAGTTACGGATATCCGAGAAGAAAATTGTTACTTCCTTGTTTTCGCCACCAATTTCAATTCCACCAGAAAGAGCCTTTTTTGCAATCAAAGGATTTACCGCTTTTTCTGTGAATTTTAAAAGGTTGTGTCGTTCCTTTAAGCTGGAAACCATGTCCAAAAAGTTATTTGTTAAATGACCAATTTCATCTTTAGTTTTTGGTTTAAGTTCAATCTGATCATATTCAGCATTTTCAATAAGATTGGAAGCTTCAACCAGTTGTTCGATTGGATGAGTAATAGACTTACTGAAAATTCGGATAATCAGGAATGAAAGGAAAAGAATTGCAACTGACATGCTGACAATTCTATAAGTAAGGTGTCTGATTGTTTCGAATACATCTTCTTCTGAAACACAAGTCAGAACATACATACTGCCATTTACGATTGGATAAGAGGCATAATAATAATTCTTTCCATTTTCATCAGGATACATACTCTGAGTCAGGAATTTTTTTGAATCATGAATATTTTTTACTGCTTCGAGATAAGAAAGATTTTCACAAGCAAGAACTTTATCTACATCATCATGAATAAGTACTTCCCCTTTTTTGTTTACCATAAAAGACGAACTGAAGGAACCTGTACTCAAAATGTTTGCATATTTTTCACTGTCAAAAGCACAGGCAATCAATTCTTTATCAGAAGTAATTGGATTGTAATAAGCATAGAGAATACACAAAGCAGGAAACTTATAAACGGAAGAAACATTTTCCACAAGAATATTTCCTGCCATTACCTGATTACGAACACTTACCTGATTATTCAACCAGTTTTCAAAATCAACTTTAGACTGAGGCTGTTCTGTTAGGAAAGAATTTCCACCCCAGAACATTCCTGTATTTTTATAAATAAAAAGCAGTTCATCATTACGCTGACACAAATCTTCAAAAAGCAGCTGGGATTTTATGTCGTAGTTTTCATCTCCATCCAAAAGGATCAGAGAATTCAAAAATCCATTTGAGTTAGTCTGAATATTCAATACCATGTTTTCTACTGACATGGCAGTTCTACTGTTCAATGTCTGATTGTTTTCTACCGCTTTAGATTCTTCTGAATCTGAAATAAGGGTGTATACAGTAAAAGTTAAAACCCCGAGAGCTAAAACTACCAGAATGGAGAAAATTGTTCCAAGTTTTAAACTGATTGGAAACTTTACAGAAGAATTTGATTTCTTAATTTTTTTACCCTTCATATATTACTCCGTCATTATATTGTATGGTAGCATTACAATTTTCAAGACCTTCAAGATTTCGTGGTGTTGTATCTGATGAACTCCAATCTAAATAGATAGTATAGCCAGGCCCCCAGTTCATAAATGCATCCTCTTCAATTGTCATTACCGAAGAAGGAATTGTAACAAATCCATAGTCATTAATACATGAACTGTTAGAACAATAAGCAAAAGCCATTGGGCCTATTCTTGTTAATGAATCTGGCAAAACTATATTTGAAAATCCATGATGAGGAAATAGAGTCATGTCAAGAAAGTGTGATTCAATAGCTTTAGCACCTTCATTTATTTTAACCGTGAACATTATTTTCTTATTATAATTTTTATCAAGATAATAACTCCAGTAGGGCATTCCAGATTTAAGATTCTCATTTGAAAAAACAGAAATCGAATCAGTCGTAAAATGAATTAACTTCTGGTAAGCAGAAGTTTTTTCTAAAAACTTTTCTGCGATATCGCTTGAAAAATCGCTATTATGAAAATAGATATTTAAAGATTGAGAAGATAAAAGATTGCTATCAAGAATACTATCGCTTACAGTCTCACAGTCATTAAATATAAGTTCACTCAAATTTCCCGCAACTGTTGTAGGAAGAGGACCATTCACTTCTGAACTTATAAATTGAATTTCACGCAAATTTGTATATTGCTGTAAATTAAAACCATCACTACCAATAATAACATCTTCAAATACAATTACATAAACATTATTAAGATTTACTTTGCCAGGAAATTTTGTATCCTTTGTAAAAACATGGCCATTTCCTTTTACAGTTACAGTAAAATTCGAATAATCGAACTGATAACGCATATTTCCGTCCAGAGTAACATATTCGTCTACTCCTGAAGGCAATAAATTAAAATTTTTATTAAGATTGTTTGCACAGGAAGTCAAAAATACTGCAGTCAGAATCATTAATACTAAAAATTTTTTCATTTCTTACCTGCCTTAATTTCAATAAAATCTGCATCAATCTGAGATTTATCTTTACAATCATTCCAGTCTGGAATAATCATAACAGTTTTAATATCGTTTCTATCCAGCTTCTTCTTTTTTGAATAAGAAGTTGGTTTTAAGTCCTTAACTGCAATTTTTGTAGTCTTGTATTTTTTTGAGTTCAAAGAGAAACTGGCAGCAAAGTAGCCACCGTCTTTTGTTCCTACAAGGAAAATAAACTTCTTTGTTCCAGACTTTTTAGCGGCTTTTCCTGTAATTGTAATAACATCGTTTCGTTTTACTTCTTCTACCAGCAAGCCCGAAGATTCTACATTTGCCCAACGCAAATCAGATTTATAAACTTTATTTGCTGTTGCATTTAAGTGCAAAGTCTTTAAGAAACCATCTTTAGTTACTTCGGAAGCTTCTGTCATTTTTACAATTGTACCTTTCCAGTTACGAGCAAGCATAAATGGATTAGTCTGTTTTGTATTTTCAAAAGCATATCCGTCAAGATAGTAAACGCTTGCTTTTGTAGTCTTAAGTCCGTCAAGATTTCTTGGAGTTGGATCATCACGAGGCCAGTCAAGAGTAATAATCTGTCCGTTAGTCCAGTTTGCAAATGCATCAGCTTCTATAACAGTAACACTTTCAGGAATAAAGAGTTCCTGGATTTTTATACAGTTTGCAAATGCTGCTTTTCCAATTTTCTTAAGCTGGTTGCAGCCTTCAAGAGAAATATCTTCAAGTTCAAAGCAGGAACGGAATGCATTTTCACCAATTTCTTCCACATTTGAACTGAGTTTTACAGTTTTAAGATTAGCCTTTTTAGCAAGATTTTTAATTACCAGAACATCATCTCCAAAAGAAAGACTTGAAGTTTTGTCCAGAGTCATTTCTATTCTTGAACCATCAATCACTTCTGCTTCAGACATAAGAACATCCTGTGAAAGAATTGTACGGGTAAAAGTATAATCTCTAAGATGGAATCTCATACCAATATAGACAGCATCTTTAAAGAAATATTCATTAGAGAATACATCGTGAAGTTCAAGTGCATATTTAAAATCAAGGAAGTCTAATACTACAACCCCTGCAACTAAAGAAGCTGTAAAGTCTTTTCTATCCCAGTCGCTGGTTTTGTAATCATAAAGGCTATAACCAAAATCAAAACCAATAAAAGGATTTACATATTCACCAGGAATTGTAAAATTACCATTCAAGTTTACAGCGATAGTTGGCCCGGAGACTGTTTCCAGTTTATTATTTGTAGATAAAGTTGTTCCAACATCCATAAAGAACCAGTTAGTCTGTAAAATTGGAAGTTCAAATTTCAGCATAAAATCAGTTTTTCCACCATATTCAACATAGGTAGTACTGAAGCCAATATATGAATTTAATGTAGAAGCAATTGGAGCAACAAATCTTTTTGTTTTGACTTTTTGAGAAGTAACTTCGATTTTTGGTTCTATAAATTCTTCTTCAGGTTCTTCTGAAGGAACAGGTCTGTCCCCATTCTCCCCTTCGGTTGAAGTAGCACTGCCTTCAGTTGTATCTGCGACTTCAACGGTGTCGGATTTTGGTTCTTCCGCTGGCAAATCCTTCTTTTCTTCTTTTGCAGGAGCATGTAAAATCCATTCTTCTGCCTGTTCAGGAGTATCTTTTAAAGCCTTTGCCTTGTAGTGTTCATCAATTTCGATAAAGCTTGAAATAACTCCATCATCAGTTTCTACAAAGACTCCGTATTTTCCAATAGGAATTTCATTCAAAGGAACTGAAATTGAGAGCTGCTTGCTGGAATTAGATTTTACTTCAGCATTTTCGCCGACAGTTTTGCTTGTACCCAAATCTGGCAAGTATTGCGAAACAAGTTTTACCTTATCATCAGCACTTAAATTTTCACCTTTTACAGTAATATCAACAGTGTTTGTAAATCTATTGTATTTTGTGCTGACAGATTTTACTTTGGACTGTCCGTTTCCATTGTAGTTTGACTTAATCAAAATTGGGAACTGCTGTTTCTGACCATTCTGATTATCAGCAACAACATTGTAATATCCTGCCCTCACCTCTTCTCCAGGAATGGAAAGTTCAATTTTAATTTTATCTGAATCAGGAATTGAAACTTTATTTTCAACTTCTATTTCGGTTTTTTCAGGTCTATTCTGAGCCGCAAAAGCATAAACAGGAGTTCTATCTACAGGTTCCAGGTAAAAGTCAGTATCTGGAGTAAAGCCTTTTCCAGCTGCAGAAATAATCAGTTTTTCTTCACCATTAAAAGTTACTGTGTCCACTTTGTAGTTGTAGTCGTAGGTTAATTCAAGAGGTTCAAAGAACAAATCTCCGTCTGCAAGAACAAGGATTGCGTAAGATGCTTTATGTCCAGAATTGCGGGCTTCCAGCTTGTAATAACCAGACTGCAAAAGAGCTGGATTATAAGTTGCAATTACATAATTCTGATTTCGCGCTCGGTTTACAATTGATAAAGGAACCTCAGTTCGGTTCAAATTGTAGGTGTTGTATTGTTTTGCACTGGCAGGTCCACGAGCAATTGGAACCAGAGCAAATTCTGTTGTTTCAAAGAAAATGTTTTTACCCTTAATATAAAGGGAATTTTCGGGCATATCTGCACCAGTACGGATATATTTGCCCTCAGGAATTTTATCTGTTGGATTAGATGGTATATAAAGAACTGGAGCATTCCAGTTGGAGTTTTTTTCATAGTAATTACTGAACAAATAAGGAATCTGTTCATCAAGGATAATAAATTTTACCCAGTTAGTTTGTGTGGATTTTCGACCGACCGCGTTGATACTTACAATACCAATTCGATAAGTTGCCGGTTCTAAAAGATATTCAAGAGTTGTTTCTTTTTGAATTGTGGAATAATAAGGTTCCCAGTCTGCCCCATCCTGTTTTTCAATGATGACTTCATATTTTTTGGCATTAGAAACTGGATTCCAGGTAAAGGTTTCGTATATCTTAGCAGCATTATTTTCCTGTGAAAACAAGGCTGCTAAAAGAGAAAATAGAAATACTAAAACTATAGATTTTTTCTTCATAATGTTAAATAAAAAAAGAACAACGGAGGTTCACAGGATCCCCCGTTGTTCTCTCTATTTCTATTTTCGTGGAGGGCGAGCTACAACTTTAGCAAGATTTGGTCTCTTAGCTAAATCACCTTTCAAACCTTCTTCACGAGCCTTGTTTACATAGTCTGGACTCTGGAAAGAATATGTAAAATTTGTATGAACATCGTATGTACCTTTCATCAAAGCGTAAGCATCTTCTGTCATAACTAATTCTTCATCTGTTGGAATAACGAAAATCTTTGTTGCAGAATCATCAGCAGAAATACAAGTTTCAGCATTACCTGTAAATGACCATTCGTTTTTCTGTGCATCCATTTTAATACCAAAAGCTTCAAGACCTTCAGTTGATTTTGCACGGATTACAGGACCTCTTTCACCAACACCTGCAGTAAATACAACAGCATCTACACGACCAAGTTCAGCAGCAAAAGCACCAATATATTTTTTAATACGGAGAGATTCCATATCAATTGAAAGCTGGCAGAGTTTATCTCCTTCTTTTGCACCAATTTCGATATCACGACGGTCAGAATATTTTGTAGTAATACCAAGACATCCAGATTTTTTGTTCAATGCAGAATCCATTTCATCAGCTGTCATGCCTGTTTTACGCATGATATAGAATGGAAGAGCTGGGTCCAAATCACCTGAACGAGTTCCCATTACAAGACCTTCAAGAGGAGTAATACCCATTGTTGTATCGTAACAAACACCATTTTTAACAGCACACATAGAAGCACCGTTACCAATGTGACAGATAATTACATTTGTATCTTTTGGATCTTTTCCTAAAAGAACAGCAGCGCGTTTTGCTGTATAGAGGAATGATGTTCCGTGGAAACCATAGCGGCGAGCACCATATTTTTCGTACCATTCACGAGGAATAGCATACATGAAAGTTTCTTCTGGCATTGTCTGGTGCCAAGCTGTATCCATAACTGCAGCATGTGGAACATTTGGAAGAACTTTCTGAGCAGCTTCAATACCCATAAGGTTAGCAGGCATGTGAAGAGGACCTAAATCAACTACTTCGCGGAAACCTTCCAATACTTCTGGAGTAATAAGAACAGATTTTGTGAATTTTTCACCACCGTGAAGAACACGATGTCCAACTGCTCCAATTTCGTTCATAGATTTAATAACCCCAACTTCTGGGTCTGTAATTTCTTTAATAATTAATTCAATTGCTTCTTTGTGTGTAGGACAAGGAGATTCAATTTCTGTCTTGTTACCTTTAGCTTTGTGTGTAATACAAGAACCTTCAATTCCAATTCTTTCTACAACACCATTAGCCATAACTTCTTTGTTATCCCAATCGTAAACCTGATACTTAGCAGATGATGAACCACAGTTCAAAGTTAAAATTACCATAATGTTTTCCTTATATATTAAAACAATTTAAATTCGATTAAAGAATTATATTCTCATTTTCATGTATTTTCAACGAGGTAAACTAAATTACATTAGGAACCTTTAATGGAACCATTACTCGTTTAATGTATTTTAAAGGATGAAGATCAAATGCATTTGGACTCCAGCCTGTAATTTCTTCCGTATTAACAATATTTAATGCAGGAGGATGCTGCAAAGGAATTACAACACATTCATCCAGCAGTAAAGATTCTGCCTGACCTAAAAGATTGTATCGTTCAGTATCTGAAACAATTGCAGCCTTTTCGAGAAGTTCATCAAACTTTTCATTTTTCCAGCCAGAATCATTTAAAGATGAATCACTTCTAAAAAGTTCAAGGAAAGCTAAAGGATCAACAAAGTCCCCAATCCAGGAATAACTGCAGATATCAGCTTTAGAATTTGCAAGGCCTTCGTAATACATGTATCCAGGAGTTTCTTTTATTTTAAGAGTAACTCCCAGTTCTTTCCAGGCATCGGCATAAACCTTTAAATCTTCCTTACTAAAAGAATTCTGAGGAAGTTCCATAAGCAAAGGAATTTTTTTATCTTTAGGAATTCCATATTTTTCACGAGCAGCATCCATAATCTTTTTAGCTTCAATTGTATCTGTATAATTAAAGCCTTCTACATTAGGATAGCCTTTTAATGGATAAACATAAGTTTCTGCCGGAAAATAATAATTCTGTCTGACTCTTTCCCATGGAATCGCTTCCAGCAAAGCCTGTCTGAATTCTTTTATATCCCAGATAGATTTTTCCTGCCCTTTTTTTGCAGCAGATCTAAAAAAGAAATAAGAAGTTCCAAATTGAGCGTTAAACTGAATTGTATTTTTATTGATGATTTTATCGTAATCAATTACGGCACTTACTAAATCTACCATGCCTGTATTATAGAAGTAGGCATTTTCGTCTCTATCGGAACTCTGAATAAAAGTAATCTGTTCCATAAAAACATTTTCTTTATCCCAATAATAAGGATTCTTTGTAAGAACTGTAATGTTTTCGTTCTGTTCGCTTAAAACATAAGGACCGCTGTAAACCCCTTCAGTTGGATAAACAACAGAAAAAGCAGTATGGCATAAAAGTTTTGGAAGATAATTTGCAGGTTTTTCAAGATGAATTAAAAGAGTATTTACATCTACTGCATAAATGCCGACTTCTTCTTCGGTGCATTGTCCGTTTCTGAATTTTGCAGCCCCTTCTACCACATCCAATAAAGACACATAAGGTGCTGCAGGATTCTTAAGCATCTGAATCCAGGATTTTCTTACACTATCCGCAGTAATTTTTTCTCCGTTACTGAAACAGGCTTCGGGATTAATTTTGAAAGTCCATCTTTTTTTATCCCTTGAGATTTTATAATTTGAAGCTACTGCAGGAACAGGTTCCAGGGACTGAGGATTATATGTAAAAAGCCCTTCATAAAGTCCAGTAAGAATCTGAACATCATCTGAATGGCTTGTAAGCTGAGGATTTAAATTATGAGTAGTCTGACTTTCCAGAATAATAAAGCTTTTGTCTATTTCTGCTGAAAATAATAAACTTCCACAGAAAAAAGCTGCCACCGATAAAATCAGTTTTTTTATAGAAGTATTTTTTACCATTCTACATTCCCAGATTTTTATATTGAGTTTCTTCTTCCTTGTAAGAAACATATTCACCACGCTTTTTATTCAAAGCAATGATTGTATTTCTGTAAGAAGACAAATCAATTTTAAGTCCTTTGATTTTTGGCTTCAAAAGAACCTGAACATTTGCCTTAAAGTGTTCATCCAGAGAATTGATAATAGTAAAAAGATTCTGATTATCAGAAATCTGTTTATTCAGGAATGAAAGAATAATATCTTCTTCATTGTTTGCAATTTTGCTAAATTCAGGACCTTTAGCGCCCAAACCAGCATAAATCTTACTTTTCTTGCTTAAATCGTTTAAGAAGGTATTAATCTGAATTTTTTCAATACTCTTTGCACCTGTTTTTGTATCAACAACATTGATTGTGCATTCTTTTTCTTTTTCACGAATACCAAAAGCCTTTCGGAATGCTTCTTTAAGCTTATAGAAGAAGTTTTTCTTAACATAAAAAAGCAATTCAAAGTTATCCGAAATTTTTACCAGCATAGAATCGATAATTGGAGACAAGGCACCGATAGAAACAACTGCCTGCAAAAGAAGAAGTTTTGTATCCGGACCCTTATTTGCCTTTACAACTTCTTTTTCAACAATGCCAAGCTTCTGCAAAAGCTTTTCACGAAGAACCAGTGCATTCTGTCCCTGATCTTCGTTTATGATTTCGTTTACGGCATCAGTATTAAAGTTTTTCTTTCCTGTAATTTTAGAATAAAGGCGTTTAATTTCTGCCATTTCGGCTTCAGGAGAAGAATATGCCTTCTGTTTATCAAATTCAGAACTTTCAAGAATATCCTTTCTGATTTTTCCTTTGTAAAGTTCCTTCTGGAAATCGTTAATTTCTACTAATTTTTTACAAATATCAACAATTGCCTTGCGACTCTTATCAAGACTGTCCTGAATAGTACTGATAATTACAGCCGGAGCATTTACTTTGGCCTGATTAATGAACTGAGCCAAAAATCTTGTGTTACTGTGAGTATTATTTGGAGTAAGATTGTTCCAGTCAAAAGTGCGGTTAATATCCATCAGAGTTTTCAATTTAGAGGAAGAAAGATTTTCAATTGAAAAACGAAGATAGGTACAGATAAAATCCAGCATCATTTCATATTCAGAAAGTCTCGCTCCTAAAACCGAAGAAGCTTCCTGATCCTGAAAAGGAGTTGTATCCAGTGCTTTAATTTCTGAAATACGATGATCCAATTTGTAAGGATCCGCCTGAATAATGCCCTTTTTAATGAGAAGTTCGTTAATATTTTTTGTACAGGTATAAATCAAACGATATTTGTCCAAAAGTTCGACTAAATCAACATTGTTATACCATTCAAGTTTCTTTGCTAACGCAACATCAACTTTGTTATTAAAAATTGTATTATCTTCCATATCTTTTATTATCGGCTGAATTTGCCAAAATCATAAATTTAAATTAACATGCATTCCCTCGTCATTACGAGGAGCATAGCGACGAAGTAATCCATAATTACGCCACAACACCAGCCGTCCGTTGTAGATTGCTTCAAGCTATCGCTTTCACAATGACAATTTTTTTGTTTTCCTATACTATATACTCATGAATTTTATTAGCGAAAAACCAGAGCTCAAACAGAAGCTTCTGGATAATTTTTTACGATATGTACAAATCTGGTCGGAAAGTGATTCAGAACTGGCTGACCAGGGAGTTTTTCCTTCTACACCACAGCAGAAGGATTTTGCAAAAGTTCTTGAAGGTGAATTAAAAGCAATCGGCATGGATGAAGTCATCTTAAATGATGATGGTTATGTTTATGCCTATAAAAATGGAAAAGGCTCTTTAAGCAAGGAACCAAGTGTTCTTTTACTTGCCCACATGGATACTGTGGATGAAGTTTCTGGCAAAGATGTAAAGCCTGTTATTAGTAAAAAGGACGATGACACTATTATTTCAACCGATGGTTCTACACTCCTGGGGGCCGATGATAAGGCTGGTGTTGCGGCTATTATGACTTGTGCAGATTTCATTATCCACAGCGAAAAAGATTATCTTCCATTCGAAATCATTTTTTCACCTGACGAAGAAACTGGGCATGGAATGGACAAAGTTCCTCTTCAGCTTATTAAATCAAAATACGCCTACACCGTTGATGGTGGAGATCTGGGCGAAATGGAAACTGAATGCTTTAATGCATGGGCTACAGTTGTAGATTTTACAGGTCATGCAACTCATACTGGAACTGCAAAAAAGGAACATATGGTAAACGCAGTTGTAATGGCTTCAAATTTTGTTTCTCTTTTGCCTCGTGATAAAGCTCCAGAAACAACAGAAAAATTCCAGGGTTTTATTGCTCCAATGGATATTACTGGAACAATCGAAAAAGCTCAGGTAAATCTTTTGCTCCGTTCATTCAACCTTAAAGAAATTGATGAAGAAAAACAGATTATCCTTAAAAATGCCGCTTTAATTCAGAAAAATTCTGGAGGCATGGTTCAGGTAAGTTTTAAACAGCAGTATCTGAACATGAAAGAAAATCTGGATAAAAATCCACAGGTAGTTGAAAAACTTAAAAAGGCCTTTGATGCTGCCGGAGTAAAAATCGTGAATACACCAATTCGTGGTGGAACTGACGGTTCAAGACTTACAGAAATGGGAATTCCAACCCCAAATATTTTTACTGGCGGACATAATTTTCATTCACGAGATGAATGGTGTTCTCTAAACCAAATGTCAAAATCAGCCGATATTTTAGTAAATCTGCTTATAGAAAAATAAAACTATGGAGTTTTTATGTACGAATATGTAATTGAAGGCGGTCATCCAATTTCGGGAACAATCACTGCCAGCGGAAACAAAAACGCAGCTCTTCCTTGTTTAGCTGCAACCTTGCTTACTGCAGAACCAGTTATTCTTCACAATATCCCAGAAATTGAAGATACAGGAGTAATGATTAAAATTCTGGAAGCCTTAGGTTCAAAAGTTGAAAGATTAGATAAACACAGCTGGAAAATCCAGAATGATAATATTACTACCAGTGAACTTCCTACAGAACTTACAAAAAAAGTTAGAGGTTCCATTGTTTTTGCAGGTCCTCTTTTAGCAAGAACTGGTAAATGCGAAATGATGCCACCTGGAGGAGATGTAATTGGTCGCCGCCGCGTTGACACTCATTTCCTTGCTTTACAGCAGTTAGGTGCAAACATTTCTGCAACTGGTCATTTCTCATTTTCTGCAAACAAATTAGTTGGAGCTGATATCTTCCTTGATGAAGCATCTGTAACTGCCACAGAAAACGCAGTTATGGCCGCTGTTTTTGCAGAAGGCACAACTCTTATTCAGAATGCTGCCAGTGAACCACATATTCAGGATACCTGTAAAATGCTGGTTGCCATGGGTGCAAAAATCTCAGGCATTGGAAGTAACATTATTACAATCGAAGGTGTAAAAAAACTTCATGGTTGTGAATATACAATTGGCCCTGATTATATTGAAATCGGTTCATATATCGGAATGGCAGCCGCTACAAGAGGAAGCATCACAATTAAAGGCGTAAGAGCTTCTGAAATGCGCCCATTAACAAATTCCTTCAACAAAATTGGTATTAACTGGCAGATTAAAGATGATGAACTTACAGTTACTTCAATGCAGAAAATGAAGGTTAATGCTGATTTAGGAAATATGATTCCAAAAATTGACGATATGCCTTGGCCTGGATTCCCTGCAGATTTAACTTCAATCATGACAGTAGTTTCTACTCAGGTTGAAGGAACTGTTTTGATTTTTGAAAAAATGTTCGAAAGCCGAATGTTCTTTGTAGATAAGTTGATTTCTATGGGAGCTAAAATTACTTTGTGTGATCCACACCGAGCAGTTGTCAGCGGTCCTAGCATGCTTCATGGAGAAATTCTTGTTTCTCCAGATATTAGAGCGGGAATGGCAATGGTAATTGCGGCTATGTGTGCTCATGGTGAAAGCCGCATCCGTAATGTTTATCAGATTGAACGAGGTTACGAAGACCTTGTGGGCCGTCTCCAGAGCCTTGGTGCTCATATCAAGAAAGTAGATGTAGAATAAATAAAAACTACCCTACACCATTACTAATCCTTGTCCACGGAAGTTCATCAGCATGTTCTGAAGATCTTTTGAGGCAAGGATTTTTTTTATGGTTTCAGCTCTTTCCATAGCAGGAACCTGAGGTCGCAAATCCCACAATAATTCACAGATTTCTGTACGGTGTGAATTAAGAGGAGCACGATATTCTTCCTGAATATAAAACCAGTTTACATTTTTATTAGCCACATAAGGTTTTGAGCCAAGCCAGTATAACTTTTCGGGAACAAGAGGTGCATTATTTTCACGGGCTTTAGTTCTTTCATATTTTTCAACTTCCCGTTCAATAAAATCCTTTGGAACAGTTGGAGCTGGTACCTGAAAATCAAACCATTTTTGAACCTTCATATCAAGTTTTTGACCATGCATCCAGGCATTCAGGGCATTATCCAAACCTGCACCAAATTTGTTGTATTTATTCTCACCTTCAAAATGAAGATTATTTTTTGCAAACATTGAATCAGTATTTTTATTGAAAATAGGTTTTAAATCGGGATGCTGACCTTTTTCCCATTCACTGAATACCTGGGAATTTTTAGTAAGAACAAACTTATGCCAGAATGCAGAATCCAACAGTCCAATTTCAAAACATTGGCGCAAAGTTTCCATGGAATCAATAATCGATTGAGGAGTATCGTTCCAAAAGCCATAAATCATATAAGCATGCACAAGAATTCCTGCTTCTTTAAAAGCGGCACAAGCGGCAACAATAGAAGAAATATCTGTTCCCTTGTTGATATTCTTCAAGCCAGTTCCAGTTGCAACTTCAAGACCAGCAGAAACACCACCGAAACCACAGTAGCTCAAAAGATCAGCTAGATCTCGGGTAAAGGCCTTTTCAAAACGAATGTTTCCCCAATAATAAAGTTGATTTTCGTTTTGTGCATTCAATAAAGCAAATTTTTTAAGCATTACAGGAGGCAAAGCTTCATCGACAAAATGAATACCATAAACTCCATTCTTACGGGCTGTTTCTAAAAGTCCAGAAAAAACTCCATTAACATCTGTCTGTTTATAGGCACAAACATAATCCAGCTGAGTGTCACAAAAAGCACATTTATGCCAGTAACAGCCATGGGCAAGGTAAGCCTTTATCCAGGTTCCATCAGACCAAAGACGATGCATAGGATTCTGATCATCGCAAACTCTTGGATATTTTGAAAAATCAATTCCATTAAAATCAGGAACCAGCTGTTCGGTCATTTTATCTTCAAATTCCATGTATTCTGGAACTTTCCAGAGGGGTTCCACAATTTTGTCTTTGTAAAAACGACGCATTTTATATATAGACTGATTTTCGTCTTTTAGATCAAAAAATGCCTTGTATGAACCATAACCTCTGTCAAAACTGATGGCATCGATATAATTTACAAGACCTTTTTCAGCAGACTGGCGGAGTTCAGTATTAGGAAAGCCCCCACCAAGACAAACATAAACTTTATTACCAAAATGATTTTTAAAATATCGCCCGGTAAATAATGCCGCCATAAAAGTTCCAGCAAAAGGCGAAGAAATACAAATTAAAGTCTTTTCCTGATTTTGAATCTGATCCTTTAGTTTTTCACAAAGATTCTCAATTACAGGTTCATAAAAAGTTTTAAGAACCGGAGAATCAATATTTCTTTCAAGTTCTTCAAATTTTGATTCATCAACAGTGAGACTTTCCGCATATCTGATTAATGCAAAATGATTATCAAAAACCGCTGTAATATAATCTGCAATATCCGCCAGTGCAAGTGAACATAAAAA